>NZ_JBSGJR010000007.1:0-41716 GCF_053605645.1 Micromonospora sp. NPDC003776 | reverse complement strand
CCAGAGCAGTCGGCCCGGCCCGGAGACCAGACCCAGGCCGGTCAGGTGGTCGAGCACCCGCTGCGCGGACCAGCGCAGGGTGGCCCGCCAGTGCGGGTTCGCCCGGGCCGCGGCGCGGCCGATTGCGGGCGGGATGCCGACCGCCGCGTATGCCCGCGGGTGCACCAGGCGCCGGGTGACCGAGTACGCGGCCCGGCCGATCACCAGTCGCGCGTGCCCGAGGGCGAGCGGTCCGGGGGCCTCGACCTGGCGGGTCAGCTCGTCCCGGGCGAAGCGCACGTGCCGGGCCTCCTCGACCACGTGGATCCGGGACACCATCCGGATCAGTGGCTGGAGCGACTCGTCGGCCATGATCTCCCGCTGGAACGCGTCGAGGATCTCCTCGGCGATGAGGATGGCCGCGTACATCTGCGGGCCGGTGGCGGTGGCCTTGAGCCAGCGGCCGAGGAGATGGTCGATCCGGCCGGCCCGGTAGACCGGGCAGCCGGTCGCCTCGATGAGCCGGCCGAACATGATGGAGTGCCGGCACTCGTCGGCGACCTCGGTCAGCGCGTACTGGGCGTGCCGGCTGGTCGGGTCGGCGTCGTAGTAGTGCCGCACCAGCATCTGCATGAGGATCGTCTCGAACCAGATCCCGGCGCTGGCCGCGCTGGCCACCTCGTGCTTGGTCAGCTCGATCCGCTCCTCCTCGCTCAGCCCGTCCCACAGCGTCGTCCCGTAGAGGCTGCTGCGCCGCGGCGGCAGCCAGTACGCGCCCGGCCGGTGCGGCGCCGACCAGTCGATCCCGACGGTGGGGTCGTAGCTGGTGCGCGCCGAGGCGGTGAGCAGCCGGGTGGCGACCGCCTCGCGCGCGAAGCCACTCTCCATGACCTCTCCCGGTTGACGTAACTTCCGGTAACTGTTACGAGTGGTAGCATGCAGCGCACCTCCACCGATGTCAATGGACCCGACACCCCGCCCGAGCCGCCCGCCGGCCGGCGCACCGGGCGCCGGGACCGCTGGGCCGAGCACCGCGAGCAACGCCGGCAGGAACTGATCGGGGCCGCCGTGCAGGCGCTGCTGCGGCACGGCCCGCAGGTGGACATGGACCAGGTGGCGGCCACCGCGGGGGTCACCAAGCCGGTCCTCTACCGCTACTTCGCGGACAAGTCCCAGCTCTGGCTCGCGGTCAGCGAGGTGGTGGCGGCCCGGGTCGTCGACACGATCGCCCCCGCCGTGGAGCGGGTCCGCGAGGAGCGGGCGCTGGTCGAGGCCACCATCGACGCGTACCTCGGGATCGTCGAGTCGGAGCCGACCCTCTACCGCTTCCTCCTGCACCAGGCCGGCCACCCGGGCATCCACCAGGTCGTCGCCGGCACCAGCCGGCAGGTGGCCGCCGGGCTGGCCCGGGTGATCGGCGACCGGCTGCGCGCCCTCGGCCTGGACGCCGGCCCGGCCGAGCCGTGGGCGTACGGCCTGGTGGGATTCGTGCAGGCGGTCGCTGACTGGTGGACCACCCACGGCCAGCCGATCCGCCGGGCCGCGCTCACCGACTACCTGACCACGCTGCTCTGGAGCGGCATCGAGGGCGTCCGGCGCGGCGCCGACCTGCCCGCCGAGCTGACCCGGGCGCACGAGCGGATCGACCGGTGAGCTGGCACGGTCCGGCGTGGATCGCCGACACCGAGGTACGCCTGCACGGGACCGGACGCTGGGAGCCGGTCGACGGCCGCTACCACTGGGCCGGACGGATCGAACCCGAGCCCCGGATCGCCCGGCTGCTCCGGTCCGGACGCCGGGACGTGGCGGTGCGCGTCGGCGACCGGACCGCCCCGGGCCGGCTGGTCGAGGTCGACCCCTGGGGCGGAGTCCGGGTCACCGGGGTCGGCGCGCCGCCGTGGCCACCGGAGGCGGACGAGGGCTGAGCGGCGCGTACCGTTTCTCCCCGGGTGAAGGGAGGCAGGCGTGACGCCACCGCCGGCGACGGTGCTGCTCGTCTTCGGCCGCGGCCTGGTCCTCGGCGACGACGGCTACCGGCTCAGCACGGAGAGCGCGGCCCGGGTCGACGCGGCGGTCGCCTACGTGACCAGCCACGCTGACGCGTTCCGTCGGGCCGCCGCACCCCGGATCGTCTGCACCGGCGGCTGGCCGCACGGCTACCCGGAGGCGGCGTGCCCGCCGGCCGGCCGCCGGGAGGGCGACCTGATGCTGGCCCGCGCCCGGGCCGCCGGCCTCGACCGGTACGCGGCGCTGCACGCCGAGTCCCGCTCCCGGACCACCCTGCAGAACCTCGTCCACACGGTCCAGGACGGCCTCCTCGCCGATCAGACGTTCGGCCCGACCCGGCCGCTCGGGCTGGTCTCGCATCCCTGGCACCTGCCCCGAGTCCGGTTCCTCGCCGGCAAGGTCCTCGGCCTGTCCGGCCCGGCGCTGCGCGACATCCCGACGCCCGGGGGCGCGGCCGGGCGGGACCGGCGACGCGAGCGCACCCTGCGCGCCGCCGCGCGGCTGGGCTACCTCGGCGTCCACGACCCGGCGGGCCTGTTGCGCCGGGAGCGCCGCATCAGCCGGCTCCTCAGTGGACGGGGGCGCGGTGCGGCGGTGGGTTGGCCCGCCGGCGCGCCGGGTACAGCCGACGGCGATCGGCCCGGCGGGCGGCGCTGATCGCCGTCGGCCACCGCGCCACGGCAGCCACGGGGCAGGAGGCTACGTGATCGTTCTGGTACCGGTCTACCGACCGGGGAAAGACCTGCTCCGTCTCCTCGACGACCTGGCCGGGGCGGCCTGCGGCTGGCATCCCGTGGTGGTCGACGACGGCAGCGGACCGGCGGCGGACGACGTCCTCGACGCGGCGCGCGATCGAGGCGCCACGGTGCTGCGCCGCCGGGTCAACCGGGGCAAGGGCGTGGTGCTGAAGACCGGCTTCCGGTACGTCGCCGCGAGCCATCCGGGGCGGGACGTGGTCTGCGTGGACGCCGACGGCCAGCACCGCGGCGGGGACGTCGTCCGGGTGGTCGAGCGGATGCGCGAGACCGGCGCGCTCACCCTCGGGGTACGCCGGTTCGACGGCGACGAGCCGCTGCGCAGCCGGGTCGGCAACGGGCTAACCCGGGACGTGTTCCGCCTCGCCACCGGCGTGCCGGTGCGGGACACCCAGACCGGGCTGCGCGCATATCCCGCGGGGCTGCTGGACTGGCTCGGGTCGGTGCCGGGCGAGCGGTTCGAGTACGAGATGAACGTGCTGCTGTACGCGACCCGGGCCGGCCACCCGATCGCCGAGGTGCCGATCGCCACCCGCTACCGGGCGGACAACTCATCCTCGCACTTCTCCGCGCTGGCCGACTCGGTCCGGATCTACGGTGCGCTGCTGCGGTTCGCCGCCGGCCGGCTGGCGGGGTGGCCCGGGGGCCGGGGCGCGGGCGGCGGCACCCCGGAACGCGCCGCCGCCCGGCCGGGTCACGGATAGCTGACCAGGTTCACCGGCACGGTGTCGGTGCCCTGCGCGGTGCCGCCGGTGTCGTTGATGACGTGGGTGATCGACCCGTTGCCGCCCAGCGAGACGGTGAGCAGGTCGTGGAACCGTACGCCCGCCGTGGTCGGCGCCTCGAACCCGTGGTAGGCGGCGATGGTGGGATCCACGTTGAAGTAGCAGTAGCTGCCCATCCCCCAGCCCTCGAACGCGGTGACCGCGTTGGCCACCTTGACGGCGGCGTAGCCGACCATCGACCCGTTCATCCAGGCCGAGGCACTCGGCGGGTCGTACGGCAGCTCGTTCTGGAAGAAGATGATCCGGCCGTTGTTGCCGTTCCAGATCACCTCGTACTTCTGGTAGTGCTCGACGAAGAGGCCGAGCGCGGTGACGTTGTCGCCGTTGACGACCAGGCCGGTGTCGGCGGTGTTCACCGTCCAGCCGACGCCGGTGCCGTGGTCGGCCCGCCAGGCCCAGATGTGGTCGATCAGGGCGTCGCGCTGGTTGACCACCAGGCTGGTGGTCGCCCGACCGGCGCCCGCACCGCCGATCCGGAAGAAGACATCCTGGATGGAGGTGGGGTTGGCGGCGTGGCCGGCGGTGGCCCCGGTCGGCCCGACCTGGAGCAGCACCGGCGAGTTGATCGGTCCGGCGTCGAAGAGCATCCCGGCCAGCCGGACCCCGTCCACGTCGGCGACCGACATGGCGGTGACGCCGTTCTGCGGGACCAGCGTGGGGAAGCCGACGCCGAGGACGACCGTGCCCGGGCGGTTCACGGTGATGGTCTCGCCGACCGGGTAGACGCCGGGGGTGAGCAGCAGGTTCAACCCCTGGGCCAGGGCCGCGTTGATGGTCGCCGCGGAGTCGCCAGGGTGGGCGACGTAGAACTGGCTCAGCGGGATCGACGTGCCCGGGGTGGCGCCGCCCAGCCAGGACGCGCCGGCGGCGTTGGTCCGGGTGGACGGGACGAAGACCTGGTAGGCGCCGGCCGCGTCGAGGTAGAGGTACGGGATGTCCCGGCTGACCGGCGTCTGCGCCAGGGTGGTGTAGGGCGGGTTGGGGAAGCTGTTCACGGGTGCGCCGACCACCCCTGAATTGGTCATGTTCCAGACCGCGTTGAGATAGCCGCCGACGTTGCTGTCCCGGGCGTACCACTGCTGCTGCGAGTACGGCTGCACGACGCCGGTGACCCGGCTGTCGGCGAGGTAGCCGCCGCTGGCCCAGCCGTACCCGTTCGGGGCCAGGTTCAGGTCACCCTGGATGTCCATCCGGCGGAACGGCGCGGCCTGGGAGACGGCCCAGCGGGTGAACCCGGCGGACGGGAAGACCTCCAGGTTGGACGCGGAGCGCCAGAAGTTCTGGGTGGCGTTGCCGTTGAACCAGCCGGCGTCGACGGTGATGTCGCCGTGGATCCGGACGTCGTCCGGGTTCCGGCCGAGGCCCATGATCGAGGTGTAGAAGCCGATCTGCGCGTTGATCCCGGAGTAGTCGCCGGGCTTGAACATCAGCGCGTACCGCTGGGTCCCGAACTGGTTGGACTCCTGGCTGCGGAAGACCGAGTCGAGTTGGCCCTGGATGGTGGCCGCGGACATCGACGGGTCGAAGGTGAGCACGTTGGGGCCGAGCGAGCCGCCGCCCGGGATGGTGCCGCCCCCGGCGGCGTACACGGCGAACTCCCAGAGCGAGTAGCCCCAGCCGGTGGCGCGAACGGTGCCGTACATCCGCACGTACCGGCCGCTGCCGCTGACGGTGAGGGTGTCGGTGCCGCCGTCCCCGCTCGTGGTGGCGGCGACGGTGGTCCAGGCGGTGCCGTCGGTCGACGTCTGGATCTGGTACGCCTTCGCGTACGCGGCCTCCCAGGTCAGCACCACCCGGCACAGGGTCCGGGCGCTGCCGAGGTCGACCTGGAGCCATTGGGGGTCGCTGGCCGCGCTGGACCAGCGGGTGCTCAGGCTGCCGTCGACGGCCGCGCTCGCCGGGGTGCCGGCGTTCTCCGTCGAGGAGGCGGTGGCGGGCCGGCCCTGCGCGGCGTTGCCGGCGGTGTCGCAGCCACTGCCGCCGGAGGTGCTGCCGTAGACCTGGAACTCCCAGAGCGAGTAGCCGTAGGCGGTGGCCCGGGCGGTGCCGTACATCCGCACGTACCGGCCGGTGCCGCTGACGGTGAGGTCGTCGGTGCCGCCGTCTCCGCTGGTGGTGGACCAGACGGTGGTCCAGGCGACCCCGTCGGTCGAGGTCTGGATCTGGTACGTCCGCGCGTAGGCGGCCTCCCAGCTCAGGCTGACCCGGGAGATGGTGGCGGTGGTGCCCAGGTCCACCTGGAGCCACTGTGGATCGGCGAAGGCGCTGGACCAGCGGGTGCCGGTGTTCCCGTCGGTGGCGTTGGCCGCGGCGGTGCCGGCGTTCTCGGTGGACGAGGCCGTGGTCGGCCGCCCCTGGGAGATCAGCGGGTCGGCCGCGCGGGCCGGGGACGGCGGGGCGACCAGGGCGGCCGCCGCGAGCAGGACGGCGAGGGCGGCGAGGAGTCGGCGGGGCGGGTGGGGGCGCGGTGGGACCGGTGACATGGGCCTCTCCGGGGACGCGGTGGGACCGGGACGGGTACGCGGGGCGGCCGTCGGCCGCCCCGCCGTTCCGGTGCAGAGTTCCCCGGGCAGTGGTGTGTGTCAATGTGTGCGGCCGCCGTCCGCCGCTTTTTTCGCGCCTTGTGAAAAGTCCGGAACTAACCGCGTGAGCTGCCGCCGCCGATCAGCCCTGGCGGGCCTTCTGCCGCGGGTCGGCCTTGTTGAGCACGAAGAGCTTGCCACGGCGGCGCACCACGATCGAGTTCGCCTTGCGCTTCAGGCCGCGCAGGGAGCTGCGGACCTTCATCCCGGATCACCCCGTTTCCGCTCGACTCTCGGCTGTCCGGTACGCGTACCCGGCCCGGGCCGCCCCATGCCGGGTCGTGCGGTCGGGCGGTCACCCGCCCAGGTACGGCCCCAGCAGTTCGTGGGCGAGGCGACGGGCCGTCCGCTCCGGCGTCCCGTCCTCGATCATCCGGGTGAGGGCGAAGACGACGGACTGGATGACCTCGGCCATCCGGACCGGGTCGGGCGCGCCGTAGGCACGCAGCGCCGCCTCCAGCGGCGTACGGAGCTCGTCGTGCAGCAGCTTGCTCGAGGTGGCGAGGGTGTCCGGACGCCCGGCGGCCGCCAGGGCGCGGACGAGAGCGTGGTCCCCCCTGGCGACGAGGTGCAGATTGGCGTCGACGTACGCCAGCACCTGCCGACCGGCGTCGGCGTGCCGGTCCATCTGCTCCGTCACGTACGCCGACCAGCGGGGGAAGGTGTCCGCGATGAGGGCGTCGAGCAGGTCCTCCCGGGACTTGAAGTAGGAGTAGGCGCTGGACCGGGCCAGCCCGGCCCGCCGTGCCACCTCGGCCAGGCTGGGTGGCTGCTCGGCGGGGTTCCGGGACAGGAGGCCGCGCGCCGCGTCCAGCAGGGCTGCCCGCTGCGCGGCGCGGTGCTCAGCCACGGTGGAAGCCTGGATCTTCGGCACGCGGTCCTCCTGACTCCGGCGTCGGTGCTTGCCGGGACGACGGACGGGGTGGTCCGGAGTCAGCCGTGCCGGCTCAACCGACCGTCGACCATCTCGTACACGGTGTCACAGTGTTCGAGGACGTCGTGGTCGTGGGTGACCATGACCACGGCGACATCGCGCTGCTTCGCCTCGCGGGCGAGCAGCCGGACGACCTCGTGACTGCGGGCGCGGTCGAGGGCCGCCGTGGGTTCGTCGACCAGCAGCAGCCGGGGTTCGGTGATCAGGGCCCGGGCGATCCCGACCCGCTGGCGTTCACCGCCGGAGAGCTGGTGCGGGCGCCGGTCGGCCTTCTCCGCCATGCCCACCTCGGCGAGCAGCTCCCGGGGATCCCGTCGGCCGCGGCGGCCGCCCGGGGCGAACTGCAGCGGCAGGCGCACCTGGTCCCGGGCGGTCAGCGCGGGCAGGAGGTTTCCGGACTGGAAGACGAAGCCGATGTGCTCCCGCCGCAGGGCGGCCCGGGCCCGCTGGTTGCCGGCGGTGAGGTCCTGACCGGCGACCAGGACCGTTCCTGCGCTCGGCCGGGTCAGCCCGCCGGCGACGGCGAGCAGGCTCGACTTGCCGGCGCCGGACGGGCCGACCACGGCGACGAACTCGCCGGGCGCCACCGTCAGGCTCACCTCGTCGAGGGCGCGGACCAGATCAGGTCCGTCCCCGTGCTGGAGGGACACGTCCCGCAGGACCAGCCCGTGCGCACGGCTGGTGTCCGGCTTCATGGCGGCGGTCGTGTTCACCGGTTTCCTCCCAGAGCGGCCGCGGGTTCGACGGAGACGATGCGGGCCACCGCGGCCGCGGCGCCGACCAGGCCCAGCAGGATCAGCCCGACCGCGGCGGCGGCGACGTCCGGCGCGCTGAGCGCGAACGGGACCCCGCCGCCCGTGATGAAGGCGCCGAGGCCGACGCCGACGGCCGCGCCGACGGCGACCGCGGCCACCATGAGGACGAGGGCCTGGACCAGCGCGTCGCGCAGCACCCAGCCGGCGGGCGCGCCCATGGCCCGGAGCACCGCCACCTCATGCTTGCGCTGGATCACCCAGACCGCGAAGAACGCCCCGGCGACCAGCGCGGAGATGGCGTAGAGGAAGCCCTGGATCAGGCGCAGGGTGGTGCTCTCCGCGGTGTAGCCGGGGGAAGCGCCGTACGACTGGTCGAGGGTGAGACTCTCGGTGCCGGCCGCGGCGTCACCGGCGGCCAGGTCGAGGGTGCGTCCCGGCTTCGCCCGCAGGGCCACCGCCGTGCTCTCCCGGGCCGCGCGGTCGGGCAGCACGCCGTCCGGCCCGACCCCGGCCTTGATCCGCTGCCAGGTGGCCAGCGGCACGAAGGCCACGTCGACGTGGCCGAAGGTGTGCTGGCCGACGGTGACTCCGACGACTCTGAGCCGGGTGCCGATCCGGTCCAGCGTGACGGTGTCGCCGACCCGGAGGCCGGCCGTCACCGCCGTCGTGCTGACCACGATCCCGCCCGGGGTCGCCAGCCGCGAACCCTGACTGACCGGCGGAGCGAGGAACGAGTCCGGCTCCACCCCGAACAGGGCCAGGTCGATCTCGACGCCGCCGTCGCTGCGGGCGTTGACCAGCGAGTTGCCGTACGGGGTGGCCGCCGCCACGTCGGGCCGCTCGCGCCAGGCCCGTACCGCGTCGTCGTCCACCACGCTGCGGGAGAAGGCAGCGTCGTGCTGGACGTGCTGCTCGAACGCGAACGCGGTCACCGGGAGCTTCTGCAGCCCGGACACGCCGTCGTTCACCAGGCCCACCGACAGGCCGGACAACATCACCATCAGCACCGCGATCAGGGCGATCACGGCACCCATCAGCCCGAACCTGGTCCGGGCGAAGGCCAACTCCCGCAGCGCCAGGAACATCAGGACCCACCTCGCCGTCTTGTCGACATCATGTCGACATCTTATCGACACGATGTCGGGAACCTGGTCGGCGGGGGTGGCCTTTGCCGACATCGCGTCGGCAACGCACCCGCGCCCGGCCGGACACCCCGCGGCGAGGGCGTCCGGCCGGGCCGGCCGTCAGGCGACCGCGCAGGGCACGCCGTTGAGCGTGAAAGATCCGGGCTTGCCGGTGTTACCGGTGTGGTTGGCCTGGAAGCCGATGTCCACCGATCCGTTAGCGGGGATGGTGGCGTTGTAGGAGACGCTGCGGGCGGTCACCGCGCCGCTGGTCGGGGCGTAGGTGGCGTTCCAGCCGTTGGTGATGCTCTGGCCGGTGGGCAGGGTGAACGCGAGGCTCCAGCCGTTGACGGCCGTCGTGCCGGTGTTGGTGATGGTCACCGACGCGGTGAGCCCGGTGTTCCAGGCGTTCACCAGGTACGCCACCCGGCACCCGCCGGCGGGCGGCGGGGTGGTCGGCGGCGGCGTCGTGGGCGGCGGGGTGGTGGGGGGCGGGGTGGTCGGCGGCGGCGTGGTGGGTGGCGGGGTGCTGCCGTCGAGGCCGAAGAAGCGGATCGCCTGGGCCGCGTCGACCGGGAGGTTGTGCGACACGCCCTGCATGCTGATCGCCTCCACCGGCGCGGTGCCGCCGGTGCCGCCGTAGCGGGTGCGGGTGTAGCCCGACTGCGTGTCGGTGTGCGTCGGGGTCTGGCTCAACCCGTTGACGTTGGTCCACTGCTTGATCTCTTCGGTGAAGTTCGGGTAGCGCAACGTCTCGTCGTTGGTCCCGTGCCAGAGCTGCATCCGCGGCCGACGCCCGGTGTAGCCGGGGTAGGCGCCACGGACCAGGTCGCCCCACTGCTGGGCGGTCTTGACGACCAGCCCGTTGGCGCAGTCGCTGTTCCACTCCGACCCGTTGGTGGTGGCGAAGCAGCCGAAGGGCACCCCGGCGAAGGCCGCGCCGGCGGTGAACACGTCGGGGTAGTCGCCGAGCAGGACGTTGGTCATCATCGCCCCAGACGAGACGCCCGTGGCGAAGATCCGGTTCGGGTCCACGGCGTAGCGCTGCCGGACGTAGTCGACCATGGACTTGATGCCGACCGGATCGCTGCCGCCGTCGCGGCGCAACGCCTGCGGCGAGGAGACGTCGAAGCACTGGCTGCTGCGGGTCACCGACGGATAGACCACGATGTAGCCGTACCGGTCGGCGAGGGAGGCGAACTGGGTGCCCGAGTACATCGCCGGGCCGCTGCCGGTGCAGTAGTGGTTGACGACCAGTAGCCCGGGCCGGGCCGCGACGCTGTCCGGCACGTACAGGTACATCCGCAGGTTGCTCGGGTTGGTGCCGAAGTTGGTCACCTCGGTCAGCGCGGCCGCGGCGGCGGGCGCGGGCAGGGCGAACGCCGCCAGCGCGGCCAGTCCGGCGGCGATCAGCGCCGCGCCGAGAACCTTCATCCGCTGTCGCACGGCGAGCGGGCGATGCGATCGTTGCATGCGATCTCCTGAGGTGGTGAGGGAAGCCGCGCAGGGGTGCCCTGCCACCTGCGTACTCGCCGCGAGGCGCCGTGACGGCGGCCCGGACCCTCGGAGACGAGATAGACAATCGCGAATTGCTGCGATTCGCATCGGAGTCTAGGACCGACCGGCACCGCCGACAAGCATCTTCCGGAAGGCTTCCGGAAGGCGGCCCTGCGGGGGCCATCGCGGACGAGGAGAACCGGATAGGGTCACCCGATGCCGAAGGTGCCGGGCTCGCTTCTGGTCAAGCGCGGCGACACGATCGTCGCCGACGCGGTCGCCGACGGCTGCACCGCGGCCACCCGCTTCCAACTCGCGTCGGTGAGCAAGCAGTTCACCGCGGCGGCGGTCCTGCTGCTGGCCCAGCGCGGCGCGCTGGACCTCGAGGACCGGCTCGGCCGCTGGTTCGGCGGCAGCCCGGACGGGTGGCGGGAGCTGACCCTGCACCAGTTGCTCACCCACACCTCGGGCATCGGGCACTGGGACGACTACCCGGAGATCGACCTGGGCCGACGGGTGGGATGGGACGAGTTGCTGGCCACTTTCCAGCGGCGGCCGCCACTGTTCGCCCCCGGCTCCCGGTGGCACTACAGCAGCCCGGCGTACGTGCTGCTGGCACAGGTGGCGCAGCGGGTGGCCGACCGCCCGTACGCTCGACTGCTCGCCGAGGAGATCTTCACGCCGTCCGGGCTGGAGCGCACCTTCGCCGGCTCGCCCGGCGGACGGGCCGACGTCGCACCGGGTCACGGCCGGGACGGCCGCCCCGTGTCCTCCTGGGAGCTGGACGTGGTCAACATGGGCGCCGGGGACGTCTGGTCCACCACCAGCGACGTCCTGGCCTGGCTGGACGCACTGCGCGCCGGCCGGCTGCTCGACGAGCCGTACCGGACGCTGATGCTCACCGCCCGCGCCCCGACCGGACGCGAGCCCCGCGAGGACGGGTACGGCTACGGCTGGTTCACCGGCACGCTCGCCGGCGAGCCCTGGTTCCACCACAGCGGACAGAACGCGGGTTTCCTGTCCTTCGCCGCCTGCCTGCCGGCCGCGGAGCGGCGGATCGTCCTGCTCACCAATTCCGAGGCGATCGAGCCCGGCACCTTCGACCGCGTGCTGGCGGCCGCCCTCAGCTGACCGCCCGACGGCGCACCTCGTCGAGCATCTCGTCCACCGATCCCGCCGGGTCGGTCACCGGGAACTGCACCGTCCGCACCACACCCCCGGGGTCCACCAGGAGCGTCGACCGCTTGAGCCGGTCCACCCCGCCGGCCCGGAAGGTGGGCAGCAGCAGGCCGGCCGCGAGCCGGCCGTCCTGGTCGGACAGGAGCGGGTACGGCAGCCGGGCGTGCGCCGCGAAGGCGCGCAACTGATCGGGCCGCTGGGTGCTCACTCCCCGCACCTCCGCCCCGAGAGCCCGGAACCGGTCGTGCCGGTCGGCGTAGGTGCGGGATTCGAGCGTGCAGCCGACCGCGCCGGGAATGTCGGCCCAGCCGGGCGGGACGCCCTGCGCGCCGGGTGCGAACGCGCCGGGGAACAGGTAGAGCACGGTCCACCGGCCGGGAACGGCCGGCGACCCGCTGCCGCCGTCGTCCCGGGTCAGGACGAGGTCCGGCACCCGCCGGCCGACCAGGTGGTGCACCCGGCGGGCCTCGGCGGAGCCGGCGGCCGCGGTGCCGGTGAGGGTGCCGTCGCCCATGACGTGCCGGGTGCCCCAGTCCTGGAGGGCGACGAGCACCGGTAGCAGGCCCTCCCCCTTGGGGGTGAGCAGATAGTCGTGCCGGGGCGGATGGGTCGAGTAGGGCTGGCGGACCAGCACCCCGTGCTCGACCAGCCCGGCGAGCCGCTCGGTGAGCGCGCGCCGGCTGACGCCCAACTCCCGCTGCACCGCGTCGAACCGGGTGGTGCCGCCGGCGATCTCGCGCACGATCAGGAAGGTCCACCAGTCGCCGAGCACGCCCAGCGCCTGCGCGATGCCGCAGTCGGCGTCGCCGAGGTCCGCCCGCCGCACGTCCCACCTCCCACCCTTCCGGTCGCCTCGACTATAGTCCGTTTCAGATTGGAACTCACTGGCTCGGATCGGGGGTGGACGGCATGTCCGTCGGGCAGGGGGCCGGGGTGTTCTGGCGCTGGTGGGGCGCAGGTACCACCAGTCAGGTGGGGTCGGCGGTCGGCGCGGTGGCGCTGCCGCTGACCGCCCTGACCGTGTTGGACGCCTCCGCGTTCGAGATGGGCCTGATCGCTGCGGCGAACTACGTGGCCTGGCTGCTGATCGGGTTGCCCGCCGGCGTGATCGTGCAGCGGCTGCCGCTGCGGGGCGCCCAGGTCGGCGCCGACCTGGCCCGGGCCGTCGCCGTGGCCTCCATCCCACTGGCCTGGTGGTGGGGTCTGCTGACCGTCGCCCAACTGGTGGTGGTGGCGCTCGTGATCAGCTTCGCCAACGTGCTCTTCGACGTCGCCAACGCCACCTTCCTGCCGGCCATCGTGAGCCGGGAACAGCTGCACGCCCGCAACAGCCTGACCTCGGCCACCCACGCCGGCACCCAGCTCAGCGGCCCGTCGCTGGGCGGTCTCGCGGTGCAGGCGCTCGGCGCGGTCCCGGCGGTCCTGCTCGACGCGATCAGCTACCTGGTCTCCGCGGCGCTGCTGTGGTCGCTGCCGGCCCGCCGGTCGGACGCCCGGGACCGCCGGCCCCCGGTCCGCGCGCTGATCGGCGAGGGCTGGCGGTACGTCACCCGCCACCCCGTGATGGGACCGACGATGTGGACGGCCACCGCGGTCAACTTCGTCTGCGGCGCGCAGCTGGCGGTCTACCCGCTCTACCTGGTCCGGGAGCTCCACGCGCCCGCCGCCCTGGTCGGCCTGCTGCTCGCGGTGGAGGGCGTCGGCTCACTGGTCGGGGCGACCCTGACGCCATGGATCACCGGTCGCTGGGGCACGGCCCGGTCCCTGGTGGTCGCCTGCCTGGTGGCGGTCGGTGGCGCGTTCCTGGTGCCGGTGGGCGCCGGCTGGTCCGCGTACCTCGCCTTCGCGGCCGGCAACGTGCTCTTCGCCGGCGGTGTGGTGGTGCTCAGCGTCACCACCCGCACCTACCGGCAGACCGCCAGCCCGCCCGAGCTGCTCTCCCGGGTGATGGCCACGGTCCGCTTCGTCTCCTGGGGTGCGATCCCGGTCGGCGGGCTGGTCGCCGGCGCCCTCGCCGGCCCGGCCGGCGCCGGGAGCACCCTCTTCGCCTTCGCCGCGGCCACCGCGCTGGCGCCGCTGGCCCTGCTGCTGTCCCCGGTCCGCGGGCTGCGCGACCTGGCCGACCTGCGCGTCGACGAGCCGGTGCAACGGCCGGCCGCCGCCCCGGTCGGTTAGACCGGCCCGCTCGCCCGCAGCGACGCGGAGCGGGCACCGGGAAGATTCCTGGTCACGGCACTGGTCACCGATGAATCTCGCGCACATACTGCTGATACAGCCGCCGCATGTGGTCCGGTGACAGCGATCGCCGCCGGCGGGGACCCGCCGCTCATCGTCGCCGGCGGATGAGATCGGAGCAGGGCAGACCGGTCACCGACGACTGATCGTCGGATCCCGTCAAGCACACCGAGATCGGTGCGGGCTACCCGGAGGTGGTCATGTATCCAGCGGCGAAAGCTCGCACCGTGCTGGCGGTCGCGGCGCTCGGCCTCGCCATGGTCTCCTGCCAGTCGTCGCACTCCCCCGCGCCCGGGCCGACGGCCCCCGGTGCGGCAGACTCGACGTGGTCCGCGCCCGGTGGGTCCGGTGGCGGACGGGTGGCATCGCCGTCCATCTCGACCGCGCCGCCGTCCACGGAGGCCCCGGGCGCCTCACCCACACCGACGCCGACCCGGTCGGCCGGCCTGACCAGACGGCAACTGGCCGGGCAGCGCATCATCTACTCCTATCCCGGGTTGACGCCACCGGCGAGCCTGTTGCGGATCATCCGCGCCGGGGAGGCCGCCGGAGTGGTCTTCTTCGGGGAGAACATCGCCAGCACCGCCCAGATCAGGTCGGTGATCGCCCAGTTGCGACGAGCCCAGGCGCAGAGCCTGGTCCAGGTGCCGCTGCTGCTGATGGTCGATCAGGAGGGCGGCCTGGTCCGGCGGCTGCCGGGGGCGCCGACGCTGTCGGAGAAGCGAATCGGCCAGTCCGCCGATCCGGTGGCGGCGGCGACCGCGGCAGGCGCCGGAGCGGGCCGCACCCTTGCCGCGGTGGGTATGAACGTCAACCTCGCCCCGGTTCTCGACGTCTACTCCGCCGCCGGCAACTTCATCGACCAGTATCAGCGCTCCTACAGCGCGAACCCGGACACTGTCGCACGCCTGGGACGGGCGTTCATCACCGCCCAGCAGCGCGTCGGCGTGGCCGCCACCGCCAAGCACTTCCCCGGACTGGGGTCGGCGGCAACCGCCCAGAACACAGACACCGGGCCGGTCACCCTGTCCCGGTCGCCGGCCACGTTGCGCGGCACCGACGAGTTTCCGTACTCCGCCGCCGTCGGCGTCGGGGTCGACCTGGTCATGGTGTCCTGGGCCGTCTACCCGGCGCTGGACCCGGACCGCCCCGCCGGCCTGTCGCCGGCAGTGGTCGGGCAGGAACTGCGCCGCCGCATCGGGTTCACCGGAGTGACCGTCACCGACGCTCTGGAAGCCGGTGCGCTGGCTCACTACGGCAGCACCGGCCAGCGTGCGGTCGCCGCCGCGACTGCCGGCATGGATCTCATCCTGTGCTCCGCCCGTGACGTCAGCCAGGGCGAAGCCGCCACCGCCGCCCTGGTCAACGCCCAGACGCGGGGCCAGCTCGACGCCACCGGTTTCCTGGCCGCGGCGGACCGGATCGCCGACCTGCGGGCCCGCCTGCGCTGACCGTCTGGTGAGACGGACGTCCGAGGCGGCTCCGTCCGCCCGAACTGGCCCCTTTGGACGGCAACCGCAGACAGGTCAGGCGTCGCGGGGCCGGATCACGTCAGCCGGCGGATCGACGAGGACGCCGGGGTTGAGGATCCAGGACGGGTCGAGCGCGCTCTTGGCGGCGTGCAACGCGAGCGCGACGGGGTCCGGGCGCTGCTGGTCGTACCACGGGCGGTGGTCGCGGCCGACAGCGTGGTGGTGGGTGATGCTGCCGCCGGCGGCGAGCAGGGCGTCGGAGACGGCGTGCTTGATCTGGTTCCACTGGGCGAGCGTGGCGCCCCAGCGGCCGGTGGCGTACACGGTGAAATAGGGGGCGGGGCCGTCCGGGTAGACATGGGTGAAGCGGCAGGTGACCAGGCCGGTGGCGGCGACGGCGCGGAATGCGTCGCCGGCCGCGTCGAGCACGGCGGCGCGCAGGGCGGGGAACCGGTCCCAGGTGCAGGCGGTCTCGAACGTCTCCACGATCATCGACCGCGCGGCGAGCGCGTCGCGCTGGTACGGCATGCGCAGGAACGCGGACCGCCATGCGTCGGCGGTCCCCCGACGTGGGCCGGACGAGTCGCCGCCGCGGGCCGGCTCGTGAATGCCCCCGTGGTGCCGGCAGAGCTCGACGGCGCGATCCAGCCACGGTGTGACCGGATGGTCGGCGGACTCGAATCCGAGGACGAGCACGCCGCCGGTGGTGGCGGCGCCGGCGTTGAGGAGCGCCTCAGCCGGGTCGAGCAGCCGGCAGTTGCTCGGGTTCAGCGCGGACTGGGCGACGCCCCGGGTGGCGGCGACCGCCTGGTCGTAGTCGGTGAAGCGGATCGAGGCGCCCGCCCGCCAGCGCGGCCGCTTCTGCAGCCGCAACCAGGCCTCGGTGATGACGCCGAGCGCGCCCTCCGAGCCGAGGAACATCCGGTCCGGGGACGGCCCGGCACCGGAGCTGGGCAGCCGACGCGACTGGCTGGTGCCGGCCGGCGTGATCACCCGCATGGACTCCACCAGGTCGTCGATGTGGGTGAGGACGGTGGCGTAGTGGCCGCCGGCGCGGGTGGCCAGCCAGCCGCCCAGGGTGGAGAACTCGAACGACTGCGGGAAGTGCCGCAGCGTGAGGTCATGCCGCCGGAGCTGGTCCTCCAGCGCCGGGCCGAACACGCCGGCCTGGATACGGCCCGCCCGGCTGGTCGGGTCCACCTCCAGCACCCGGTCGAGGCGCCCGAGGTCGAGACTGACCGCCGCGGGGTACGCGTCGTCGAGCCGCGGCTCCACACCGCCGACGACTGACGACCCGCCGCCGTAGGGGATCACTGCGATGCCCCGACCTGCGCACCAGTCGAGCACTTCGACGATGTCCTGTTCCGTCGCGGGCCGGATCACCAGATCCGGGGGGTGGCGGACGTCGCCGTGCAGGTTGCGGACGACGTCCCGGAACGCCTTGCCGTGGGTGTGCGCTGCCCGGTCGGGCGGGGCCGTCGAGCACAGCGGGGCGAGTGATGCCGGCGGGTCGACCCGAGGCGGGCGTAGGTCGAGTTCGGCCACGGGCGGCGCGAGATGCTCGGTCAGGTCGACGGTGGGCAGGACGGTACGCACCCGCGCGGTCAGGGCGGTGGCCTCCGCGCCGGTCACCGCGTCCTCGACGTGGCCCCAGCCCGACCACGAACGGTGTTTCCCGGCCATCCGGTCTCCCGCCGTCCACGATCGCCAGCTCGACTCGCCGGTAACGTACTCGACGGCCGGCCGCCTCGTCGATGCCGTGATGGTAGGCATCGGCTGCCCGCGGTGGGTGCCCGGTGGTGGCGTCAGCGGGTCGCCGACGACGGCCTCACCAGCTGGTACATGACGTGGTCCTGCCACCGGCCGGCGATGTTGAGGTACTCCGGCGCCATGCCGAACCGCACGAACCCGTTGCGTTCCAGCACCCGCTGCGATCTGACGTTGTGCAGCAGGGTTTCCGCCTGCACCCGATGCAGCCCCAACTCCTCGAAGGCCACCCGAACGATCTCGCGCACCGCCTTCGTCGCGAACCCTCGGCCATTGTGGCCGGCGCTCACCCAGTAGCCCATGGCACATGACTGGAAGGGCCCGCGCACGATGCCGTTGAGCGTGATGCGGCCGATCACGTGACCGGAGTCGTCGAGGATGACGTGGGGCAGCTTCGATCCCTGTTCGTGCTGCTGGAGATCGGCTTCGATGACGGCGCGCTGGCCGTCCGCCGTGAAGTAGTCCTCGCTACGGATCGGCTCCCACGGCGCGAGGAACTCGCGGTTGACGCGGAGCAACTCGGCCAGGGCCGGCGCGTCCTCGCAGGTGATGAGACGGGTGATCTTCACCCGGTCATCGTTCCAGGCCGGCAGGTCCCCTTGTCCGCCGGGCAGGGCGGCGGCTGTCCTGCCCGGCTCTATAGCTGCACTAGTACTAGACCTGATACAGTACTAGTCATGTTTGAGAGAAGCGGGAGCGACGCCGCCCTTCTCGGTGACGCCTTCGCCGCCGACCTGCTCCGCGGGCACACCGACACGATCGTGCTGGGGATCCTCTGCCGCGGCGACAGCTACGGATTCGAGATCTTCAAGACGATCCGCGACGCGACCGGCGGGGCGTACGAGATCAAGGAAGCGACGCTGTACGCCAGCTACCGGCGCCTGGTCAAGGACGGACTCGTCGAGGCCTACTGGGGTGACGAGACCAAGGGCGGGCGGCGGAAGTACTACCGCATCACCGACGCCGGCCACGCCGTCTACCGCCGCAACGTCGCGGCGTGGGTCGTCACGCGCGACCTCATCGACTCTCTGCTCGACCTCGGCGATCAACCCAACCCCCGGCAACCGGCCACTGGAAAGGCATCGTCATGACCGCCTCGAACGGCACCACGCGCAGCTCCGCGACAGACATCCACCGCCTCCTCGACGAGGCCTTCGCCGGCGTCGAGATGACCCCCGAGATTCAGGACCTGAAGGAGGAGATCCGAGCGAACCTGGTAGCCCGGGTAGCCGACCTCGAACGGGCCGGGCTCTCCCCCACCGCCGCCGTGCGCCGCGCGACGGCCGAGTTGGGCGACGTCCGATCGCTGATCGACGAGATGGAGACCGGGTCCGACACACCCGCCGCCGCGTGGGCACGCCACCGGGTCCGGCCCAAGCCCGGATTCCTGGTACGCACCGTCGTCCTGGCGGCGGTCGCGGTCGCCGCGCTCGCCATCCTCGTACTGGCCGCGGTCGACGTCGCGGTGCCCGAGCCGGCGCAACTCGCCGCGATCCCGGCCGCCGCGCTGGCCGTGGGCCTCATCGTGGCCGACGCACTGCGGCAGGAGACCACCACCAACTATCCCGTGCGCGCCCTTCGCGCCGCCGGATACGGGGCCGCCACGGCCCTCGCCCTGGCCGGCGCGGGCTCGGGCTGGCGGTACCTGGCCGAGGGCGAGCTGCCCTGGCTGATCGGTGGCGTACTCGCCATCGTGGCCGCCGCCGTCGGGTTCACCTACCTCGGTGCCACGCAGACCAACCGCCACAAGCCGTGGGTGCTCCAGCAACACGCATCCCAGCAGGACGTCGGCGACCGTTTCACCAACGACCCGGCCGCCGCCGCCCGCTTCGGCCTGTACACCCTCACCCTCTGGCTGATCGCCATCGCGGCCTTCGCGGTGCTGGGCTTCACCGTCGGCTGGGCGTGGTCGTGGCTCGCTCTGGTCGGCGGCTTCGCGGCGATGATGCTCGTGCTGGCGCGCATGCTGTTCGCGCCCCGGGACTGACCGGGGCCACCGGGCGCCTCCGCTGGGACCGCGCCGGCTCGGCAGGGCCGGCGCGCAGTGACGACTCCGACATCGATCACGTCGTTCCGGTGCCCGAACCGAGGCTCGCGGCGGTGAGCACGTCCGGCAGGGCCGCCGGTTCACGGCCGGTCAGTTCGGTGACCGCTGCGGAGGTCGCCGCCCAGCGGCCCTGCCGGATGGACTCGAACATGCTTGCGTACGCGTAGGTCCACCACGGCTCCTCGCCGTGGCGCAGCAGGGCGCCGGCGAAGTCGGCCGGCGTGGTGTCGGCGTACCGGTATCCGGCGGCCGCGACGACCGCCTCGACGGTGAGGCTCTCCGGCCCCGTCACGTCGTGGTGCGCGTTGGTGGGTTCGCGCAGTGCCAGAGCGGCCAGACAGTGCGCCACGTCGCTGCGTGCGACGAGGGAGACGCGGCCCTCCGCGGCCGGGAGCGCCACCGTCCCGGTGCTGCTCGCGGCGACCTGCTGGATCAGGCCGACGAAGAACTCGGTGAACAGGCCGGCACGCACGATGGAGTACGGGAGGCCGGAGGCGCGCAGCAGCCGCTCGGTGCGGCCGTTGGTGTGTGCGTAGCAGAACGGCGAATCCACGTCCGCGTCCACGCCGCTGAGCAGCACCACGTGCCGGACGCCGGTCCGCATCGCCGCGTCCAGGACGTTGTGGTGGTGGACGATCACCCGCGCGGCCTCGCCGTCGCTGGACACGAACACCAGGGTGTCGACCCCGTTGAGCGCGGCGCGCAGCGCGGCCGGGCCGTCGTACGGCGCGGTGCGGCTCGACAGCGCGATGACGTCGTGCCGTCCCTCGCCGGCCAGCAGGTGCGCCACCCGACCGCCGACCCGCCCGGTGCCCCCGGTGACCGCGATCCTCATGCCGCCCACGCGAACCCGTCCAGGTCGGTGAAGGAGCCGGCATCGCCGCCGATGACGATCCGGTGCGAGCCGGTCCCGTCCGGGGAGACGCCGGCGTCCTTGGCGGCGGCGCGCCGCCCGTACAGCGCCAGCTTGATGGAGGACTCCGCGGTGGCGAACTCGACGTACTTGCTGCCGAAGCTCTTCGCCACGGCCAGGCCGCGGTCGACGTAGAACTGCTTGCTCGCCTTCACGTCCGCGACTCCGAGCAGCAGCACGACGTCGTCGATCCGCCGGGTGGCGGGACCGGTGTCCTTCTTCGCCGACGTCGCGACCTTCCAGATCGCCCCGTCCGGCGCCTGCACGACGCCGCCGTACCCCCAGAACCCCTTCTTGGCCCGCTTCAGCTCCGTGGCGCCGCCACCGAGAGCGGCGCCGATGAGGCTGTCGACGGTGCTCGGCTGGGACACCACGAGCGACAACACGAAACCACGGAAGCCGGCCGTCGGTGCTTCGGAAGCGCGTAGCCGCACGTGGTCGGCCACCCCGAAGGCGGTGTAGAAGGCGTCGGCGCTGGTGAGGTCGGGCACGTCGAGGGTGACGGACTTGATGGAGGTCATGGCGATCACGCTAGGCACGGGTGCGTGGCCGGTGCTTCTCGATTCCTGACCGGTCCGGCCGGCTGCTCCGCGCGCTGTCGAGCACGAGGTCACGCGGACGGCGTGACCGGGGGGCGCACGCCGAGCCACTGCTCGGCGTCCCAGGCCTGGAACCGTTCCACCTCGGTGAACCCGAGCTTTGCCGCGAGGCGCATGGAGCCGACGTTGGCGGTCTGGGTGGTGAGCACCACCGGCTCCCCGGGAAGGACGCCGTCGAACCAGGCGAGTGCCGCCGCGCACGCCTCGGCGGCGTACCCGAACCCCCACGCCCGCGGCAGGAACAGGTAACCGAGATCGGCCTTCCCCACGGCAGCCGGGCGACGGTGCCCGGTTGCTCTCCTGAGCAGGATCTGGCCGATCATCGCCCCGTCGAGAGCAACGACGAAACTCCCCGGCCACCGCTCGGGCACCCCGGGCGTCTCGCGCTCAAGCTCGTCACGGGACCGGGGGCCGCCGAGGTAGGTGTGCACCGCTGGCGACGCCAGCAGCTCGATGAACGCCGGACGGTCCCGCGCCTCGGACTCACGCAGCACGAGCCGCTCGGTCCGGATCGGCTCCGGTGGCCAGGCGACGGGTCCGAGCTCAGTCATGCCGGCCAGCTAATCAGCCGACTCGGCAGCGATCAAGGCTCGCGGGCCGTCGACCCACCCGCCCGGTGAGCCGGTGGGCGGCTGCGCCGCCGCACGCGGGGACACCGGTCACGCCGTAGGCAGCCAGCCGAGGGTCCGCATGGTGGCGAGTTCGCTCGCCTGGAGGCCGGCCTCGGACACGGTCCACAGCACTCCGTCGACCACCAGTGATCGGCGGATCGGCACCAGTTCCCCGGGACGTCCCGCCCGCGCCGTGTGGTCGATCGTGCCGACCGTGGTGAACCCGCCGTCCTCGACCCGCAGCGCCAGCGCCACACTGCGCGGCAGTCGACCGGCGTTGCCGTCGTTCGCCGTACCGGGGGCACGCGCGGCGCCGGCGTTCGGGACGGTCAGTGGGAGCACGACGAGGCGTTCGGCGGGCCAGTAGAGGAACGCGTGCGGGTCGAACTCCGCCTCGGAGTGCGCCTGTGCGACGTGGTGTTGGGCGAGCCGGGTCGGCTTGGCCGGGTCGGAGACGTCGAAGAGTGAGACCTGGGTGCCCTGGACGCGGCCCCGGTCGGACGCCTCCTGCCCGACGCCCAGCAGCTGGCCTTCGCCGGCGGGATGCAGGTACGCCGAATACCCGTTGATCTTCAGTTCGCCGCGCACGGTCGGTGCCTTCGGATCGCGCAGGTCGACGGTGTAGAGGGGGTCGGTCTGCCGGAAGGTGACGACGTACCCGGTGCCGCCGACGAACCGTACGGCGTGGATCCGTTCCCCCTTGCCCAGTCCGGTGACGCTGCCGACCCGGGTCAACGTCGCACCGTCGGCCCGCAGCACATACACGCTGGAGGTCGATTTGGGGTTGGGGCCCCAGGTACGGCCGGTGGTGGTGGCCACCCGCAGGTGCCCGTCCCACTCGGACAGGGCGTACTGGTTGATCAACCAGCCGGGCACGGAGGCGGCGGCGACGAAGCGTGGGGCGCCTGCGCCGGAGGTGTCGAACTGGTAGATCTCGGTGGCCTCGTCCCGGGGGTCGGGTGCAAGGTTCCGCGCGGTCAGCCTCGGCAGCACCTTCCAGCGCTGATCGTTGGCGACGTACAGCCGCGGTCCGTTGCTGTAGACGGTGTCGCCGTCGGCCAGCACGGTGACCGGGTCGCCGGCGCCGAGCGCGGCCCGGCCGAGGTCGAAGCTGAGCACGGTCACCAGTGAGGTGCCGGAGTAGCTGGCCGGGTGGCTCACCCGGTCGCAGCCGACCTGGCCGCTGCGGGTCTGCCCGTCGGCGGTGATCTCGTAGCGGGGCAGCCAGTCGTCGACGGTCGCGGCGTCGATGATCTCGCGGTTGGCGGCGGTGCGCTGCGCGTCGTTGGCCCGTTCCCGGTAGGGAAAGGTCAGCCGGGGCGCGGAGCGGACCACGACGCGGACGGTTCCGTTCACCTGGCGGGCGTCCACCAGATCGCCGTCGATCCGGTATTCACCGATGATCTTCGGAGTGCCGGAGAGGTCGACCATGACCAGCCGCGGGCCGACGATGTCAGGCGACCCGGGGTCGTCCGCCGGCCCGGGTCGCCGATCCGGGCCGGGGACGCCCTGTTTCGTGACCGCCGGCCAGCCCTGCCGGAGCAGCACCAGCGCCCGGTCCCCGTGCAGCAGCAGGCTGTCCTCGACCCGGCCGGCCCACCCGACCCGGTCGGCGCCGGGGGCCAGGTCCAGTTCTCCGGTCAGCCGGCGGGTCGCCGGGTCGACCACGTACAACCGGCCGTGGTTGACCGTGACGATCCGCCCGCCGTCGGTCTTGACCAGGTCCGGTTCGTCCACCCCGGCCTCGTGGGTGTTGGTGCCCGAGTAGCCGCCGGCGGCAGCCGCGCCGGGCGCCGCATCCGCCCGCGCGGCCGCGGCCTTCTGCGGGCCGCCGAGGGCCAGCACGTCCCCGTTCGGCGCGAACCCCCACGGCTGGACGTACGCCCGGGCTGCCGCCTTCAGCTGCGGCAGCAGTTGCGCACAGGAGTCGAACGCGACGAGCTGGATCCCTCCGGCGGGCGCGGCCCGGTGGGGCGGCGGTGGGGGTGCCGACGTGGCCATGCAGCCGGCGATCAAGGCCAGGCTGGCGAGCAGCGCCAGTCCCATGGCCGCGGGGGCGCCGGCGGCGGCCGGCCGATGGGGTACGCGGGCGCTGCTGCCTGTCATGCCTCCTACGACGTACGGAACCGGGGCCGGGTTCCCCGTCCGGCCGCCCGAGCTCCGCGGCGGTCGGCGGCCTCGAGGCCGCCGTCAACGGTGCCGCGTCGAGGACGCTCCACTGTCGGCTACGGGGCGCGCGGCCGCGAGTCGCCCGGCCGATAGCCGGATCGCACGAGCGACGGTAACCGGTTACATTCGTCGAACCGGTTCACTCAAGACCGCGAGGAGGTACCCGGTGACGAACGCCAGCGGACCCGAGCCGTCCGACGCCCGGACCGATTGGGAAGCCCGCATCGCCCGGCACAGCGACGAAGGCGGCACGCCGGCGCTACCCGACCTGCCACCGCCGGCCCGCCTCACCGCCACCCCCGGGCGCGGACATGTCCGCCTCTCCTGGCAGCCCGTCAACGGCGCGGTCGGCTACCTGGTGCATCGCGCGACGCTGGATGGCGATCGGGCGTCGGGGCCGTTCACTCCGGTGGACCACCTCGGCGGCGACGTGCTCGCCGTTCCCGACACCTGGTACGTCGACACCACCGGTAGCCCGGGCGAGCGGTACGCGTACGCGGTGGCCGCCGTACCCGAGGTGACCGTGACCGGCGCGCTCAGCGACGCGGTCACGGCGGCCGCCCTGCCGGGCGCCGGGGAACCGACCACCGTCACGCTCCACCTCGACGCGGACGCCGCCGGCAGCACCCTGCACCGTCCGTGGCAGCCGATGATCGGCAGCGAGCGGCTGTCCCAACTGCTCTGCCGGGACCGCTCGGGTGGCCGGGAGATCGGCGGCGAACTGCTGGCCGCGCTCCGCCGGGTACGCGAGGAGATCGGCGTGACCGCCGTGCGGGCGCACTCGATCCTGCACGACGACCTCGGTGTCTACCGCGAGGTCGACGGCGAGCCGGTGTACGACTTCAGCCGCGTGGACCAGGTCTACGACCTGCTCCTGGGCATCGGCATGACGCCGGTGGTGGAGATCGGGTTCATGCCCCGCGACCTGGCCACCGACCCGGATCGCACAGTCTTCACCTATCGCGGCATCATTTCCCCGCCGCGGGACTGGGACCGGTGGTCCGGGCTGGTGCGGGCGCTGGTGGCCCACCTGCTGGACCGGTACGGCGAGCAGGTGCTCGCCTGGGACTTCGAGGTGTGGAACGAGGCCAATCTGGAGGTCTTCTGGAGCGGCAGCCGCGAGGAGTGGATGCGGCTGTACGACGTGACCGCCCGCGCGGTCAAGGACGTCGATCCGCGGATCCCGGTGGGTGGGCCGTCGTCGGCGGCCGCCGGCTGGGTGGACGCGCTGCTGGAACATGCCGCGCGGTCCGGGGCACCGGTGGACTTCGTCTCCACCCACACGTACGGCAGCCCGCCGCTGGACCTGCGGCCGACGCTGGCCCGCCTCGGCTTTCCCGACGCACGGATCCTGTGGACCGAGTGGGGCGTCACCCCCACCCACTTCCACCCGGTCAACGACGGCACCTCGGCCGCGACCTTCCTGCTCACCGGCATGCGGTCGGCCGCCGGCAGGGTCGACGCGCTGTCCTACTGGGTGGCCAGTGACCACTTCGAGGAACTCGGCCGGCCGCCGAGGCTGCTGCACGGCGGGTTCGGCCTGCTCACCGTCGGCGGTATCGCCAAGCCGCGCTACCACGCGCTGCGGATGCTCGCCCAGCTCGGCGAGACCGAACTGCCGGTACGGGCCGCCGGCGACGGCGCCGAGGGCCTGGTGCAGACCTGGGCCAGCCGGCGCGGTGACGGCAGCCTGGCGATCCTGATTTGGGTGTCCACCCTGGACCAGGACAAGCGGGACGGGGATCCGGCGCTGGCCCGGCGGATCCGGCTGGTCGTCGACGGCGCGGCCGGCCGGCCCGCCCTGGTCTCCCGGCTCGACCGGGAGCACGGTGACGTCACCACGCTCGCCGAGCGGCTGGGGGTCGCCGAGTGGCCGACCGACGAGCAGTGGGCGGCGCTCCGCGCCGTCGACCAGCTCACGGTGGAAAAGGTGCAGCCGTCCGCCGACGGCGGAGCGGCGGTGCTGGAACTGGACCTGCCGCAGCCCGGCGCGGTGCTGGTCGAGGTGCCCCGGGCGTGAGCCGCGCCGGCCACCGGGAGGATCCGGCCGCATCTGGGACGTAGGGCCTGCGGCGGCCGCAGGCCCTACTTCCCGGTGCCGTCAGCCGGCCGCCCGCAGCTGGGGAAGGTCCTGGTTGGCCGGCACGTTGAACGTCTCCTGTGCGATCAGCGGACGGATCCGGCGTTCGAACTGTGGCGAGACGAACGCGCGGCGGAGCAGGTCGTTGCCGAGCTCGTTGCCGAGCGCACCCATGATCATGGCCTGGTCGAGGGACAGGTAGCGCTTGGCCACGGTGCCGCTGCCGACGGCGATCGCGTCGTAGAAGCCACCGGGGCCGTACGAGTCGAAGTTGGCCTTGAGTCGGGCGAGGTTGTCGACGGCCGCTGCCTTGGCGTACGGAAGGGCGAGGAACGCCGCGTGCGGGGTCACCACGCCGTCGCCGTAGTCGGGGTCCGGGCCGGCCGGGCGGCAGTCGCCGAACCCGGCGTCGTACTTCGAGTGCTCCATGTCGGACGGGTAGCCGTCGGTGTCCATGCCCATCGCGTCGACACCCCAGGCCTGGTAGCCGCCGGTCGGGTCGCTGGCCGGGGAGAAACCCCAGTAGCCGTACCCGGCGTCGTTCATCCCGTGCTCGATCTGGCCGGCGACGGTCGCGGGATGGTTGCGGCCCCAGCTGTTGGGCGCCCACCGCGCTTCGGGCACGAATAGGTCGGGCATCAGCGCCTCGAACATGTCGCCACCCCAGCTGGGTACGAACTGGATGCCGCGGTACCGGTAGGCGCCCTCATACACCGCAACGCCCTCGTAGCTGGTGTCGAAGCCGACCGGCTGCATCTCGTGCCAGCTCCAGTCGCAGGTGGCCGGCAGGGTGCGCATGGTGTTGTAGTAGGCCTTCGGTGGGATCTGGCCCATCGCGATGCCGAGGTACGTCGCGATGCGCGGCTCGGTGACGGTGATGTCGTAGTGGTTGCAGGTGAACCACACGCCGTCCCGCTGCCGCGAGCACCCCGGCGGTGGCGCGTCCCAGAAGCCGCCGGCGATCAGGCCGCTGGCCCCGAACGGGGTCGACGCCGCCGGGTTGTAGTAGAAGCCGAAGTTCATCCTTCGCAGGATCGCGTCGGCCTGGCCGCGCAGCTCCGGCACGGCCCCCTTGACCACGTTGAGCGCCGCCGCGAGCCAGCCGTTGTCCACGCTGGACATGAACGGGTAGACGGTGCTGCCGTTGTCGGGCCAGACGGTGACGACCGAGCCGTCCCGCGGGTCGTACCAGTTGTAGTACATGCCCGAGGCGGTGTGGTGCTTGAGCCGGGCGAGCGTGTCGAGGGTCTTGGCGATCCGTTGACGGGCTTCGGACCGCGAGATGATGCCGAGCTTGCTGGCGACCACCGCGGACCACAGGTAGCCGCCGATGTTGGTGGGGGACGTGTAGGTGGCGCGGCCGCCGGCGGCGAGGTCGCCGGTGATGTTGTCGGCGATCAGGCCGGTGCCGGGGTCGGTCATGGCGGCCATCGACCGCCACGTGTCCGTGGCGTAGCGGAGCAGGGCCCGGTCCGGGCCGCGCTCGTCGGTTGCCGCGACGGCGGGCGAGCCGCCGGCCAGCACGAGTGCCAGCGCGAGGAGCGGTGCGAGAAGGCGTCGCATGGGTCTCCTTGTCTGGTGCGGGAGCATGGGTCACTTGATTCCGGTGGTCGCGATGCCGCGCAGGAAGTGCCGCTGCAGGAGCAGGAACACGATGAGCACCGGGAGCACGACGACGACCGCGCCGGCGAGGAGCAGACCGTAGTCGGTGCGGTTCTGGCCGACGCTGTAGAGCGCGAGGGCGACCGGCAACGTGTACTTGTCCTCCGTGGTGGCGACCACGAGGGGCCACAGGAAGTTGTTCCAGGAGCCGAGGAACGTGAGGATCCCGAGGGTGGCCAGCGCCGGGCGGCACAACGGGAGCACCACCCGCCAGAAGATCCGGAATTCGCCGGCGCCGTCGACCCGGGCGGCCTCGATGAGGTCGTCGGGGATCGACTGGAGAAACTGCCGCATGAGGAACACGCCGAAGGGTCCGACGAGGAACGGCAGGATCAGGCCGGCGTAGGTGTTGGTCAGGCTCATGTTGCTGACCAGCACGAACTGCGGGACGAAGGTCACCATGCCGGGCACCATGAGCATGCCGAGCACGGCCAGGAAGAGCATGCGCTTGCCGGGGTAGCGCAGCTTTGCCAACGCGTACCCGACGAGCGAGCAGAACAGCAGGTTGCCGACCGTGACCACGGCCGCGACCAGAGCCGAGTTGACGAAGTAGAGCGGGAAGTCGAGCCGGGAGAACAGCTCGCGGAAGTTGTCCAGCGTGAACGTCTCGGGCCACCAGGTCGGCGGCACCGCGCGGATCTCCCGCTCCGGCTTGACCGATGCGAGGGCCATCCAGACGAACGGTCCGGCCACGGCGAGCAGTCCGAGGACCAGGACGACGTGGAGCACTGTCCTGGCGACCCGGTCCCGGGTACGCAGGGTGGTGTCTCTCGTGGCCATCGTCAGTCCCTCTCCCCCAGCAGGCGGAACTGCACGACCGACAGCGCCACGACCGCCAGGAAGAGCACGTAGCTGGCGGCGGCCGCGTAGCCGTAGTTGCCGAAGCCGAACTGGTTGTAGATGTGGAACGAGACCGACAGCGTCGAGGAGAGGGGGCCGCCCTGCGTCATGACGAACGGCTCCTCGAACAGCTGGAGGTAGCCGATGCCGGTGACCACCCCGCCGAAGAGCAGCGTCGGCCGCAGCATCGGCAGGGTGACGTTGCGGAACTGCTGCCACCGCGTCGCGCCGTCGAGCGTCGCGGCCTCGTACAGGTCGGCCGGGACCGCCTGGAGCCCGGCCAGGAAGATCACCATCAGGAAGCCGAAGTTGCGCCAGGCCGCCATGACGATCAGCGACGGCAGCGCGAGCCGGGTGTCGAACAGCCAGCTCGGGCCGTCGATCCCGACCAGTCGCAGCAGGTTGTTGACCAGCCCGATCTCGGGGTCGAGCAGGAAGCGCCAGACCACCGCGATCGCCACGATGCTGGTCACGACCGGCAGGTAGAAGCCGACCCGGAACAGCGCGCGGAAGCGTACGAGCCCGGAGTTGAGTCCGGTCGCGGCGGCCAGGGCCAGCACCATCGTCAGCGGCACTCCGATGACGACGAACACCAGGGTGTTGACCGCCGAGCGCAGGAAGAGTTGATCGGAGAACAGGCGGGTGTAGTTGTCGATGCCGACGACGTTGACCGCGAGCGGGTTGCGCAGGTCGGTGGAGCGCAGGTCGGTGAAGCTCATGGCCAGCGAGACCACCACCGGCAGCGCCATGAACACTGCGAACAGCACGGTGAAGGGTGCGGAGAAGGCCCAGCCGGTCAGCGCGCGCCGCAGGCGTTGACGTCGCCGGACCGACCCGGCGGGCCGGCCGGGGCTGCTCGCCCCGTCCGGTCGCGCCGGTGCCGTCGCCGCGGAGGCGCTGACCATGTCAGCTCCCGGTCCCGATGGCGCTCGCCTTCTCCTGGGCCGCCTTGGCGGTCGCGGCGGGGTCGGCGTTCTGCTTGCACAGCTTCTCGACCTCCAGGTCGAAGGCGGCCGCGATCTGCTCCCAGGTCGGGATCGACGGCGGCGCCTTGGCGCTCTTGAGCTGCTGGCCGAACGCGGTCAGGAAGGTGTCGCCGGAGAGCGTGGGGTCGGTCCAGGCGGACTGCACCGCGGGCAGGTCCTTGACCGCCTGGTACCACTTGACCTGCACCTCGGGCTTGCTCAGCCATTGCACGAACTTCCAGCCGCCGTCACGGTTCTTGGCGTCCTTGAAGACGGCGAGATTGCTGCCGCCGATGAACGAGGTCGAGGACTTCTTCGTCGGCATCTGCGCGAGTGCGTACTTGTCCTTGAAGCCGGGGCCGCCCTGGTCGTCGAGGATGCCCACGTGCCACGGGCCGGAGATGAACGCGCCGATGTCACCCTTGATGAAGCCGGGCTCGAGCGAACCTTCCGGCAGTGCGGTCGGGGACAGTCCCTCCTTGAAGAAGGACTGGTAGTAGCCGAGCGCTTCGGTCATCTCCGGGGTGTCGAAGCTCAACTTGTCGGCGCTGGCCACCTCAGCCCCGTTGGACCAGGCGAACGGCAGGACCGACTGCCAGCTGCCGGTCTTGCCGGGCTGGAGGTTGAGGCCCCACTTCGCGCCGGCCTTGTCCTTCATGCCCTTGGCCATGGCCTTGAGGTCGTCCCACGTCTTCGGGCCGTCCGGGAATCCGGCCTTGGCCGCGAGGTCCTTGCGGTAGTAGATCAGCCGGGTCTCCACGTACCAGGGGACGCCGTACGAGGTGTTGTCAACGATCGTGGTGTCCCAGGCGCCGGGGAAGAAGTCGTCTTTCTTGATCAGGTCGGGCGGGGTCGGGTCGAGCGCGCCGGTCTTGGCGAACTCGCCCTGCCAGGTGGTGCCGATCATCGACACGTCCGGGGTCTGCTTGGCGGCGATGGCACTTGCGATCTTCTGGTGCGCCGCGTCCCAGGGCACCGCGGTCACGGAGACCTTCGCGTCGGGGTTCTCGGTGGAGAACTCCTTCGCGAACTCGGCGAGCTTTTCGCCTTCGGTGCCCATCGCCCAGACGGTGATGTCGCCGCTCGCCTTGCCGCTCCCGACGGATTTCGCCTCGTCCTTGCTGCCGCCCGAGTCGCGGCCGCAGCCGCCCAGGGCGACCGATGCGGCCAGGGCGATCACGGCCGCGGCGGCTAACCGCCTACTTCTCATGTCGTACCTCCGGTGGTGTGGTGGTTTCTAGGGGTGTGGGCCGCTCACCTGCCCATACCTGAGGTCGGTGGCGCGGTGCAGCCGCAACTGCGGCGCAGGACGAGTTCGGTGGGCAGCACGAGACTGCCGGCGGGGGTGTTGTCGGGCTGTTCGGCGGCACGCAGGATCAGCCGGGCCGCCTCGGCGGTGAGCTCGCGTACGGGTTGCCGGACGGTGGTCAGGGAGGGGGCGACGAGGGCGGCGGCCGGCACGTCGTCGAAGCCGGTGATGATCAGGTCCTGCGGCACCCGCAGGCCCCGGCCGAGCGCGCCGACCAGCACGCCGAGGGCGATCTCGTCGTTGGCGCAGACCACCCCGCCGGGTCGGGGCGCGTCGCCGCCCAGCAACTGCTCGGCGGCGAGCAGCCCGTCGGCCTGCTGCATGCTGACCGCGACGGGCGCGGCGGGTGGCTGGATGCCGAGGTCGTGGTGCGCCTGCCGGAAGGCGGCCCAGCGTTCGCTGACGTCGGGCGAGCCGGCCGGGTTGCCGACGAAGGCCAGGTCGCGCAGGTCGTGCTCGGCGAGCAGGTGTCGGGTGAGCGCCAGCATGCTGCCGGTGTTGTCGGCGCGAACCGAGGGGATGTCGCCGGGTCCCTCGCCGGCGACCACCACGACGGGGACCATCGTGGCGAGCTGAAGCAGGGTCTCGTCGGCGATGGTGCCGCCCATGACGGCGACACCGTCCACCCGGCGGCCCATCTCCAGCACCTGGTCGTCGGAGTCGGAGCGCAGGTGTGTGCAGAGGATGTGCACGCTGGCGCCGGACCCCACCGCCTCGGACTCGAAGCCCTGGATCAGCTCGGTGAAGTAGGGGCCGGACAGGCCGGGGAAGACCAGGCCGAGGGAGCCGTGCCGGCCGGCGGCCAGGGCCCGGCCGAGGTGGTCGGGGCGGTATCCGTGCTTCTCGATCGCCTCCAGCACCCGGCGGCGCATCTCCTCGGAGACCTGGCCGGTGCCGTTGGAGACCCGCGAGACGGTGGCGACGGAGACGCCGGCGAGCTTGGCGATCTCCCGAACCGTCATACGGCTGTTGCCCATTGCTCCCTCGATCCGTAACGTGCCTTACAGAAACCGGTTTCAGCCGAACCATAGGCAGCGACGACGAACTTCACAACCCTTGCGGCCACAATCTCCCGTGCGAGGAGGCCTGCCCCGAAATGCCGGAAGTACTACTCCGAGATCGCCGGATCCTCGTCGACGGCCGGCCCGAGCTGCTGCTCGCCGGTGAGGTGCACTACTTCCGCCTCTCCCGCGCAGACTGGGCGGACCGGCTCGACCAGCTCCGCGCATGCGGCGCCGACACCGTCGCCACCTACGTGCCGTGGCTGTGGCACGAACTGCCGGACGGCTCGGTCGACCTGACCGGGCACACCCACGAGCAACGCGACCTGGCCGGCTTCCTCGACCTCGCCCACCAGCGCGGACTGCGGGCCGTGGTCCGCCCCGGCCCGTTCGTCATGGCCGAGCTGAAGAACGAGGGCATCCCCTACCGGGTGTACGACGAGCACCCGCACCTGCTCCCCACCACCTGGGACGGGGCGCCGATCAGCACCCGCACCATCGACTACCTGGCACCCGAGTTCCTCGCCGCGGCCGACGCCTGGTACGCCCAGGTGATGCCGCTGGTCGCCGACCGGCTCGCGCCGCGTGGCGGCCCGGTGGTGGCGGTCCAGCTCGACAACGAGATCGGGATGCTGTCCTGGGTGACCAACTCCCCCGACCTCACCGACGGCCTCTGCGCCGACCTGGCCCGCTGGGCCGTCAAGCGGTACGGCAAGGACACCGCCGCGGCACGGATCGGCGCCGACCCGGCCGATCCGGTGGCGTGGTCCACCGCCCTGCGCACCCCGGCCGAGGAGCGGTCGCTGGCGCTGCACGACGACCTGGGCCGCTACATGCGGGACCGCTACCGCCGGTACGTGGCGGCGCTGCGGCGAAGCGTCGAGCGGCACGGGGTGACGGGGGTGCCGTTCCTGGTCAACGTCCACGGCACCGCCGAGCGGCGGGGCCGCACCTTCCCGATCGGGATCAGCCAGCTGGTCGAGGCGTACCGGGGGCAGCCATAGCTCACCTCCGGCTCGGACTACTACCTCGGCGATCTGACCGTCGGCAACGTCGCCGACCTGTACGTGTCCAACGCCTTCCTGGCCGCCACGCACGACCGCGACCAGCCGCTGGCCTGTCTGGAGTTCGAGGCCGGCAGCGGTGACTACGGCGAGGATCTGTCCACGCTCCACCCGCCGGAGGCGATCGACCTGAAGACCCGGCTCTGCGTGGCGCAGGGCAACCGGCTGCTCAACCTCTACCTGTTCGCCGGCGGCCACAACCCACCCCTGGCCGAGCCGGTCGGCGACGGCAACGACCGGATCGCGTTCACCGGTGAGCGGCACGGCTTCGCCGCCCCTGTCGGCCCCGACGGGCGGCTCAACCCGACGTACTCCGCGACACGGCAGGCACTGCACGCCGTACGCGCGGTGGGCGATCTGCTCGCCGACGGCGACGAGGAACACGACGGGTTCGCCCTCGGGTTCGTTCGGGACCACTACCTGACCGAGTACCGCCACCCGGCCTCCACCAACCGGGCGACGCAGGTCGCCGAACTGGAACGGTTCCGCGGCATGGGCGCGCGGGACGTGCTGGCGCGGGCGCTGCTGCTCGCCGGCTACTCGTTCCCCGCGGCGGACCTGCAGGCCCCGGACGGCGCAGCGCACGTGCCGGGCGGCGCCCCGCCGGTGCTGGTGCTGGCCACCGCCCCCACCCTCGGTTCGGACGTCCAGCAGCGGCTGGTCGGCCACCTGCGGGCCGGCGGCCGGCTGCTGCTGCACGGACCGCTTCCCACCCGGGACCACGACGGCACACCGTGCACCCTGCTGGCCGACGCGCTCGGGCTGCGGCCGGACGGCTGGCTGGAGGGCGGGCCACACTACTTCCCGTCGGTGGTCGGCCACGACTGGGCGGCCGGCCCCGCCGAGGTCCGGGTCGGCTACGCCCAACTGCTCGCCGGGCCCGGTGAACGGCTGCTCACCGAGGTCGGCTCCGGCCGGCCGTGCGGCGTCGAGGTGACCGCCGGCACCGGCCGGGCCGTGGTGATCGCCACGGACTACCCGTGCCACCTGGACTTCTGGCGAGCGGTGCTGACCCGGCTCGGGGTGCGGCCCCGGCTGCGGCACGACGCAGGCGACCCCGGGCTGCTGCTCACCTCGACCGTGGACCGGTCCGGGCAACGGCTGCTTCACCTGGTCAACGTCGCACCGTCGGCGATCGAGTTCGGCCTGTGGCACCGGGACGAGCCGGTCCTGTCCGGCCGGCGGCTGCGCATCGGCGCCCGCGCCGGACTGATGCTGCCCGCCGGGATCCGCGTCGGGCCGGCCACACTGATCGAGAGCAGCTGCGAACTGGTGGCCCGCAACGGCTCGGAGGTGCTGCTCCGGCCGACCCAGACCGAGGATGTCGCGGTCTTCGCCACCGACCGACCGGTACGCGCCGACCGGGGTGAGGTGACGGTGGCCGAGGGTCGCGCCATCCTGACCGTCCGGGCCCCGGATGGCGTACCGGTCCGGGTCAGCGTCGACTGACCGCCGCACCGGATGACCGACGGTCGGGGAGGATGCGTAGCCGGCGCGCCGGCCGGCATGACCGGGCGGGCGCGGCTGCTGGTCATCGCCCGGCGTCGGTGAGCAGCCGGGCGGCCAGGGCGCGTATCTCGTCCTTGAGTTCGTCCGGTCGGTCGATCGTGAACGGCCAGCCGAGCCCGGCGAGCATCTGTGCGGCACCGTCCAGCCGTTCGACCCGGGCGGTGAGCCGCACTCCGTCGGGCACCTCGGTAAGCGTGCCGACCGAGGGCGGGATCCGTCGCTGCGCCTGGGCCAGAGTGGTGTGTAGCACCACGGACATGTGGTGCGCGTAGGGCACGGCCGCCAGACCGGCCAGCACCTGAGTGGTGGGATCGAAGCCGGCTGGGATGTCGAACCTGCCCTGGGCGGGGCGGGCCGTCCCGATCCGGTCGAGCCGGAACGTCCGCACGGCCCCGCGGTCGTGGTCGTGACCGGTGACGTACCACCGGCCAGCGTGGAAGACCAGCCCGTACGGGTCGAGTCGCCGCTCGCCGGACCGGCCGCGCCAGGTGGTGTAGGCGATGGTGACCGGTTGCTGATGTCGGGCCGCTTCCGCGAGCACCAGCAGCACTTCGATGCCGGGCGAGGTGGGCTGACGGACCGGTGCGGTGAAGTCCACGGTGGCCAGCAGCGAATCGATCCGCCGGGCGAGGACGGCCGGCAGTACCCGGCGGATCTTCGCGGTCGCGCTCTCGGCGGCCGCGCCTTCGGCGGTGGCCAGCCCGGTTCGGGTAGCGGCGACAAGCCCGAGCATGACAGCGACCGCCTCCTCGTCGGTGAGCATGAGTGGCGGCAACTTGTACCCGGGTGTGAGCCGATACCCGCCGTAGCGGCCGCGCCGCGCCTCGACCGGGATGCCGAGGTCGGCGAGGTGCGCGGCGTAGCGGCGGACCGTGCGCTCGTCGACTCCCAGGCGGGCCGCCAGGTCGGCGAGAGTGAAGCCGCCACCGACTTGGAGGATCTCCAGCAGAGCCAGTACGCGGGCAGTGGGCCGGGCCAACAGTCTGACTCCTAATCCGGGCGGAATGTGTCCGGTATTCAGCCTAGCGTGTGGTCCATGACGACATTCGTACTCGTTCCCGGGCTCTGGCTCGGCGCGTGGGCCTGGCGCCCGGTCACCGCCGCTCTGCGTGGGCACGGCCACGAGGTGTACCCGCTGAGTCTGACCGGCCTCGGCGAGCGGGCCCACCTGGCCCGCCCGGACACCGATCTCGACGTCCACGTCACCGATGTGGTCAACCTGCTGCGCTACGAGGACCTGCACGACGTGGTCCTCGTCGGGCACAGCTACGCCGGCGCGGTCGTGACGACCGCCGCTGCCGACCGCATGCCCGACCGCATCGCCCAGCTGGTCTTCGTCGACACCGGCCCGCTGCCCGACGGCGTGGCCAGCGAAGAGTTCAGCCCGCCCCAGGAGCGTGAACGCCAGGCGGCGATGGTCGCCGAACACGGCGACGGCTGGCGGCTTCCGCCCCCACCGTGGGCCGAACTGGCGGCCGGAGCAGCAGATGTGGATGAGTCGGTCATCGCGCTGCTCGGTGAGCGATCCGTGGCCCAACCGTGGGCAACCGTCACCACCCCGGTGCGGCTCACCGGGGCGTGGGAGAAGCTACCCCGCCTCGGCGTGCTGTCGAGCTTCACCGTCGAGCAGGTACGCCAGATGGCCGCCACCATGCCGCTGTGCCACCACATGACCGGCGACTCGTGGCGGTACGAGGAACTGCCGACGTGGCACTGGCCGATGCTCAGCCGGCCGACGGCGCTGGCCCAGATCCTGCACCAGGCCCGGCCGACGGCATGACGTGCGGTACCCGGGTGACCGCACCGAGGTCACTCGGGCACCGATGGATGGTCTTGGGGTCTCGACCAACAGCAGCGGCCGCGGCCGGTGAACGAGCCCGCGGCCCACCTAGCGGGTCGGGCTGACTGTATCGACGGGCCGTTGGCCCCTACGCAGCACCTCGGCGATCTCGTCGCGCCGACGCAGGGCGGCCCGCCACCCCACGACCTCCGTGGTGACCGTCTCGCCGTTGGCCGCCGTCGCCTCCACCGTCCACGGCCGGCGGAACAGCACTCGCCCCACGACCGCCAGCACCAGCAGCACGAGGACGACGACGAGGTCGATGGCAAGCAGCAGCAACGGAAGCAGTACCCACCAGAACAGCGCGGCGGCCGCGATGACCGCGATGAAGACCACCACGAGGACGATGATCGCGTCCCCGAGGTCGAAGTCGCCTCCCCCGCCCGAACCTGAGGTTGCCGCATCCCCGAGCTGCACCACGCCATCCACCACATCCCCGGAACGGACATCGGGGCTTCTTCGCTTCCGGCGCCAACCGCCGAAGCGTCGGGCGAGGGCTCGCCAGCGGGGTTCCCACGCCACACGCACCGTCCACCGCGTGTCGTCCGGCGCGGTCACCAGAACTCCTCACGGCGACAAGCTATCTGCTCCGAACAAGGCCCGGCATCTCTGGCGATGACGTGCGCTCGGCGGGATGAGGCGTCGCCGGCTCAGTAGGCTGAGGAGCCCCATCCTTCGGTCATGGCGACGAGGCGGGCGGTCACCGCGTCCGGATCGACGAGTTGGTGCAGATGCCCGCCCGGGACCTCGTCGACGTCCCAACCACGTTCCCGGGACTCCTGCGCCATCCGGTCATACGGCGGCCCGAACAGCAGATAGCCGCAGGGCCGATCATCCCAGCCACCAGGGACGGGAATCTGCTGCTCGTAGTAGCTCAACGGAAGGCGGGGCTGCTCAGCCGAGACCGCCGATCTGGTCTGCGGATCGGGGAACAGCCGCGCGACGTCGTCCTCGTTCCACCACGTCGTCCACTGCGGCAGCCGACCCTCGGTCACCTTGCTGCGCAGGTGGTCCAGCCGCTCGGGTGACGCGGCCGGCGTCGACCCGGTAGGGCAGGGCAAACTCGCGTCGACGAATATGCACCCGGCGACCGGACGGCGAGCCGCCCGCATGATGACCGGAACGAGCAGACCGGCGTTGCTGTGCGCGACCAGCAAGATCGGCTGGTCCTGCGGTAGGCGGGAGACAGCGTCGTTGACCTTGGCGGCAACGAGCGGCCAGAACGGCGGGTCGTCGACCTCGGTCACGTCAACCAACGACGGCACCACCGCCACCGCGCCCCCGGCCGCCAGCCGCGCCGCTACAGGAGCCCACGTCAGAGGACCCAGCAGCAGGCTATGGACGAGTACGAACGCGCGATCCATCCACTCACCATTCACCACGCCGACCGCCGGCCGCTACCCGAGCCGCCGCGGCTACGGCGAACTGGACAGTTCCCGCCGGTGCCGACGGGCACGTCCGGGTGGCCCGCCGTCTCCGCGGCATGTCCGCACCCACCCGGGCCGCAGGTGTCCGATACCTCGGAGACCTCGCTCGTTCACGGGATTCATTAAGACTGGAGCAGCCCCCGTCTGGCCAGGTAGGCCCGCAACGTCTCGGCGTCCTCGGCGGACATCAAGCGCCGTGGGATCACGGTCGCCGGCATCCGGCCGACGTACACGATCCAGAACTCCGGGGTCTCCCCCACCCGCGCGACCCCGTCCCAGGCGATGCCGCCCGACTCGGAACCACTGCGCATCATGATGTTGTCGTCGGTGATGTCGTAGGCGCCCTCGACCGCGTACCCACTGGAGCGGCGCCGGGCGCGCCACCGCACCCACGGCGAGTACAGCATCGACAGCACGCCGGCCACGACCATCGCCATGCACAGGGACGACACCCGGTCGCCCCACGCGAAACCCCGCGAGACGACGAAACCGATCGCCCCGACCGCCGTCAGCACCGCCCCGACCTGACCGTACCGGCGCAGCCGAACCCTGCTGAGCGCGGCCGCCACGCGGCCTGGGTAGGCGGGGTCCGCTGGGACGTCGAAACGGATGTGCACGTCCGAACGATAGTGCCCCCACCCGCCCCGGGTAGCGCCTGACCCGCGCCCCACTGGCTGGACCTCCGGGCGTCCCGTGTCGGCGGCTTGGTGGGACCTCTGGCCCCGGGCCGAAGGTTGATCGTGTACGCGTGGCCGAGTGTTCCTCACGTAAGATCTTGCGAACAGGCATCCGGGACAGAAGGAGCCATTGATGCGGTCAACGACGTTCCTGCTGGAGCGTCTGTCCCGGGCCGGGATGCGCGATGTGGTCGCGGTGGAGCCGGCGACGGGTGGGCTCGCGGCGCTCGCGGGCATCGCCACCCGCCGAGACGCGACGTCGGTGTTCGTCAAGGCCTTCGCCGACGCGCCGGCCGACGACGTGTTCGTCGCGGAGGCCGAAGGGTTGGCCGCCCTGCGCGAGCTCGGCGGCGTGGCGACACCCGAGGTGATCCTGGCGGACCGGGACCTGCTGGTGTTGTCGGTGCTGCGGCCGCGGCCAGGCAGCGAGACCTTCTGGGAGCGGTTCGCGCACGCGCTCGCCCGCCTGCACATGGGCACGACCAGTCCTCGCTTCGGCTGGCACCGCGACAACTGGCTGGGCCGCCGCCGGCAGGTCAACACCTGGGATGACGACGGCTTCGCCTTCTTCGCACAGCACCGGCTGCTTCGGTGGCTCGGGGAGCCGCGTGTCGAGGCGGCACTCGACGCCGGGGACCGGGCGGCGCTGGAGCGGCTGTGTGACCGGCTGCCCGACCTGCTGCCGGACCGGCCGGCATGCCTGACGCACGGCGACCTGTGGGCTCAGAACGTGCTGGCCGCCCCGGACGGGCAGCCGGCGCTGATCGACCCGGCCGTGTCCTACATGTGGGCCGAGGTCGACCTCGCCCATGTGTGGTCCACCTCGCCCCCACCGGAGGCGCACCGGTTCTTCGCGGTCTATGCGGAGCTGACCGCGCTCGACAGCGGCTGGCGGGCGCGCATGCCGATTGTGCAGCTGCGGCAGCACCTCGCCGTACTGGCCCAGTTCGACGACGACTGGGGCGCGGGCGAGCAGATCCGCGCCACCCTCGCCCCGTTCCGCTCGCGAATCTGACCAGCGGCGCGACGGCTGACCACGATCAGGTTCGGCGTAGTACCAGCGTCACGAAGCCCAGAACGTTGCGGTAGCCGCGCAGCCACTGGTCGCGGTGCTCCCGGGCGACGGTGAGCGCCTCGGCGGTGTCCGGGTGGCCCGGGTTGTCCAGCGCCCACTCGGTGAGCGAGCCGATCCACGACCATTCGTAGTCGTCCCACTCTGCGGCGTCGCTGACGTGGGCATACACCGGCGTCCAGCCGGCCTGCTCGGCAGTGTCGACGAGGCCGGCGAGGTCGGTGAACTCCTCGGGGTTCGCATCGAGCGCTGAGAGTGCCTCCGGAGCCGGCGGGACCTGCCAGAATCCCTCCCCGACCATCAGGACGCCGTCGGCATTCACGTGCCGACCGGCCAGTTCCAGCGTCTCGCCGAAGCCGCCGAACGCGTGTGTCGACCCGACGCACAGCACCAGGTCGTAATCGCCGTCCGGCACGTACGTCCGGGCGTCGCGCTCGTGCAGGGTGAGCCGGTCGGCGAGGCCGCGTTCAGCGGCGGCCGTGGCGGCGCGTTCGAGGGCGTACGGGCTGAGATCTACGCCGTCCGCGTGCCCGTCGGGGTAGTGCGCGAGGGCCTGCAGCGCCCAGGCACCCTCTCCGCAGCCGAGGTCGAGGACACGAGCCGCTGGTTGGCGGTCTGCTCGGCGCAGGAGTCGGTTGAGGTTGACACCGGAGATCGGGGCCGCGATCGGGTGGTGCGAGTGCGCGATGCTGCTGAGCCGTTGACGATCCACCGGCAAAGTCAACACGAGCCCGGTCGACGGTCGCACTCGGTTTGTCGTGCCAGGCGCGGTCGGCGGCCGGGTGCCCGCCGTCGACCCCAGTCCGCCGTCCTACCCGAAGCACCTTCGCAGAAGCTGGTGTCAGGGGTCAGGGGCGTGATCCGGTCGCTACCGTGGTCGCGGCGGCGACCAGCAGCTTCCTGAGCCGGGCATGCGGAAAATGCTCGTCGGCCGGCGCCGGCGGTGTGACCCGGGTGCTGTAGAAGTCGGCGTCGCGGTCGTCGTCCTGTTCGGCCCACAGGTTGCCTTCTTCGTCGCGGTGCCAGACCACTTTCTGGCCGCGGAAGTCGGCGCGTTCGAGCCAGTCCGTGCCCGTGGGCCAGTAGCCGTCCCAGCCGTGCGGCCGCAGGGCGACGTATGCCGCGTCCACGGCGGCAGCGGCGGCGTCTATGTCGTCGTCGTCGAAGACCGCGGCGAACCGGCACAGCAGGGCCATCGGCACCCCGGGGTGCGACAGCAGCGGATCCCGTACGGCGATCGCCCGGCAGATCAGATCGAGCTCCGACCAGCGCAGCGCGTACGGGTGCCAGTGCGCCAGGTCGTCCCAGCCCAGCCCGGCCCACTCGACGGCACCGGGCCCGGTGATGCCCAGCTCGTACGAGTCGAGCCGGGTGTTGACGTCGAGCAGGATGAGGTGGCCGCCGCCGACGTCGAAGGTGACGTTGAGTGGCTTGCTCCGCTCGTCATCCTCGTCGTCATCATCGACGTCGTCCTGGTCGAGCAGCTCTTCAAGGGCACCGAGCCGATCGGCGCCGGGGCCGTCCTCCGTGGCGAAGGTGTACCGCGCCCAGAACGCGGGGTCGTGCAGAGATTCGCGCAGCGAGCCTGGGATACCCATCCCACGATCATCGCCTGCCGACGCGGGCACTCCGTCAGCCGGGGGTCGGCTGCCTTCCGTTCAGGACCTTCGTCCTGATCAGTGGCACTGGGCCACCAGCGGCTCATTCTCGTCGACGACATACGTCGACAGCATCATGGTGGTGACATCCGGCGTGATGTTCCGGGCGTTGTGGATGACCCCCGGCGGGATGAGAAAGGGCTGCCCGGCTTGAATGGTGAGGGTGGGCCGGTCGTCGAACTCCATGGCGACCGTGCCGCGGATCAGGAATCCCACCTCCTCACCCGGGTGCTTGTGTCGGCCCGACGCCAGCCCGACCGGTATCTCGAACAGCGTCTGCACGATCAACCGGCCCGGTACGGAGGCCGCGTGCCGCTGAAGTTCGGTGCGCCGGACGCTCGGCGGCTCCGCAACGCCAGGATGCTGCGGCATGCGCTTGTCCCTCCCCCATCCTCGGTACGTCGTCGCGCAGCCCGCTTGCGGCGTTGCGTCAGCGGGAGATCGCGTGTGCGAATCGCGCTTCCGGCGGTTCTGGGTGTCCAGCACCTCGCCGGCGGCCCGCTCGCCGGCCAGCACGGCGCCCTCCAGGTAACCCGCCCAGCGGGTGGCGGTTTCCGTGCCCGCCCAGTGCACCCGGCCGACCGGTCGGCGTAGCTGGGGCCCGTAGGCGGCCCACGAGCCGGGGGTCAGTGCCCCGCAGAAGCAGCCCCGGGTCCACTCGTCCGCCGACCAGTCGTACTCGACCAGTTCGTCAGGGTGCGCCGCGGACGGGCCGACCATCAGCACCAGGGCGTCCAGCAGGGCTGACCGCCGCTGGCCTGGTGACATCTGGCGTAGCTCGCGCGCCTGGCTGCCGTACGCGAACGCGGTCAGCACGCCGCGCGGGAAGCCGGGCGTGCCGTTGTCCACCGTCTCCGTCACCGGCCCCTCCGCGGCGGTGGCGACCCCGGAAAGGCCCTCGGCGCGCCAGAACGGCTCCGGGTAGATCGCGTGCACCTTCAGCGTCGATCCCATCGGCATCCGCTGGGTCAGCCCGTCCCGCAGCGCCGGCAGCGGCGGCCGGTGGGCAATCCGCCCGGCCAGCGCGGGAGCCACCGCGACCACCGCGGCGTCCGCATGGTGGCTGCCGCGATCCGTGTACGCGACCACGTGGTCGCCGTCGTGGGGGGGGGCCCGGGCCCGGGCGCCGGCCCGCGCGCGCCCCCGGGGCCCCGGCCCGCCGGCGCCCCGCCGACCAACACCCACAGCGACACCCTCCACAC
>NZ_JBSGJR010000006.1:15610-41823 GCF_053605645.1 Micromonospora sp. NPDC003776 | reverse complement strand
CGCCGATCTCGGCGTCGCGGCCCACCTTTCCTGACGGTCCCTTCACCACGGCTTGACGATGGTCAAGCCGCAGATCACGGCCTACTTCCCGTTGTTCGGCACCGATTGCATGACGGTCAGCGTCATGCTGTTGTTCTTGTAGGACACCTGGAACAGGTAACCGCCCACGTTCAGGGCCCGGTTCTCGGGCAGCGCGTGGAAGGCGCCGTTGATCGAGCTACCGCTCATGATCGTGAACACGGTGCCCGGGGTCAGCTTGCCCCGCACGTCCAGGTCCAGCTCGCCGTCCAGCACCAGCTTGCCCGCCGCCCGGACGCTCGTGTAGTCCCGGTCGCCGGAGATCGTGATGGCGACGCGACCCTGCCTGCCGACGGTCACGTTCCCGCCGACGTTCAGGACGTTGCCCCCGGAGGTGCCGGTGAGCTGCGCGGCCTCGTCGGACGCGAGCCCGGGCCGCAGCACGCCGCTGGTGACGGTCACGCTGTCACCCACGTTGCCGCTGCCGCCGAGCGTGCCGCCCTTGACGTCGATCGAGCTTGCGTGCGAGCCGGTGATCGAAAGCTTGCCGCCTTCAACCGTCGTGCCGCCCTCGTAGGTGGCGTCGCCCGTCATGATCAGCGTCCCGGGGCCTTGCTTGGTCAGGGAAGCCGTGTAGAGGTTGTTGTCAATGTTGTTCTGGATGTAGGCCGCGCGTTCGTCCATCCATTCCTTGCGCCACTTGACGGCGTCCTCGTAGGTGATCTTGTCGTACAACTCGGGATGGCCGTTAGTGATAGCCTGGATGTGGGGATCACCCAAAATGCCCTGAAGCATGAAGGCCTGTTCGTCAAGCGTGCCGTCCGGCTTCAGCACGTTGGGGCTGAATTCTCCGGCGTAGGCAATGCCTTGCTTCTTGTAGCCGGCCAGCCACTCCAGATCTTCTTTTTCCCTTTCCTTGATCGCGATCTGGCTGATGTCGTTCGACCAGACGTCCAGGGGCGCTTTATCCATGTTGTAGGACATGGGGCTCAGGAGCTGGCCGGGGCCGTACATGCCCTTGGCCAAGTCGGGAATCCCCCATCCCCAGCGTTCGTCTGGAAGACCGTCGGGAGCGGTCCAGGCGATGGATTCCCCGGAGGGGGAGGTCTGCCCGGTGCCGAGGAATCTCACCCCGTCGGACATCTTGTTGTTCGCCGTGGTGAACATCAGCTCACGCACCTGCTTGGCGTCCATGTTCGGATAGCGGGAGAGCAGGACGCCCATCACTGCTGTCGCAACCGGCGTTGCCGGTGACGTGCCGTTTGAGTTCGAATAGTTGGTGTCGCCCCCGCTGCTCGTGGTCCGAACGCTGTTTGAAGGGGTAGACACGTTCCACCATTTGGCGAGCCCCGCCTCGTTATACCCGAACTGCTTTGTGTATTCGGGATTGGTCGCAGTGGGCGGTTGCACCCCGCCGACGGCTATCCACTGCTTCTCCGCCAAGGGATTGAAGAGGGGATACGCCGGGCGAAAATACGGGCTGCTCCAGTCGTTGTTGCCGGCCGACCTTGCGTTGACGGTGCCGCTGTCCTTGATGGCGTCCCAGATGGCGTCCATGAAGGAACGTCCGGGGTAGTTCGGATTGTACTGAATGCCGCCTTCCGAATAGCTCTTCTTGAAGAAGAAATACTGGTACTCCAGATCCTTCATGTACTCGTTGGGGATAATGGTCGCCATTGCCGTCGCGCTGGCGCTGTCCTTGCCAGTCAGTTGGTAAGCGTTGGCACGGTTGCCGTTGGCTCCAAGGTCGTTTCCCAAGCCGTCGTAGCGGGTTCTGTCAAGAGTCTGGACATAAGAGCCCCAACTGCTGTTGATGACCTGGGCGCCCGCGTTGACCAAGGCCTTATTGGCTGTATACCAGTACACGTAATCGTGGAAGGGGCCGTGGGACTGGCTATCGGAACCGCCAGTCTTGGCAACATACATCTTCGATCCGAAGGCGATGCCGTGCTGGTCTATACCATCGCGCATGCCGGAGGTGACCCCGAGCATGCCGGTCCCGTGCGAGTAGTCACTTGTTCTCGCCTGATCACCGGCCACAGTGAACCACTCGCCGGCAGTAAACGGGTTCGACGGGGTCGCGCCACGATACCCGTAGCCGGACGTGCCGTAGACACCCTCTCCTGTCACCGAATCGATCAGGTCGGTCTGAAATGCTTCGTGTGTAGTCCTGTAGCCCGAATCCATCATGCCCAGCGTGACGCCCTGCCCGCAGTAGCCCAGCGCATATGCGGTGGACGCGTTTACCGCGGAGAGCTGCCATGGGGAATTGACTGCTGTGCCAGGAGTCGAAGGATTATGACCCGTATAATTACCATATTCCGGCGTTTCCCAACTGGCTTTAGCGGCATCCAGTTCCCCTGGACTCGTGGCGACAAAGCCCGGGTCTTCCGGGTACGACCACTGCGTGCAGTCTTCCCGGTTCGACCACTGCGCGCTGGCCGGGCGTCCGTCGGCCCCCGACCCGGCCAGGGCGCCGGTCGCCGGCAGGCCGGCGGCCACGACCGCCAAAGCCAGCACCGAGCCGCGCCGGGCAAATTTCCCTCTTCGCATCTGCATGCTCCTCCTCCCCACACCACCCCGTCGACCAGCGGCTCGAGGTCCCTCGTCGGCATAGACACGGGCCAGTCGCCACAACGGTCGAACCGAACCTACGGACCGACGTGCGGCAGGTCATCGGACGCCTGTGGAAGATGGCCGCCGTCGGCTCCTACGCCTGTCGCACGGTCGCCGCCGGCGCTGGAACGCGAGCCGACCCGATCCGCGTTTGCGACGACCGGACCGTTGATTCACAAGCGATCGGTCACTGACAGAGCACAGCACGCGCGTTCAGGCAGCTCGTCCATGCACGCGGTGTTGTATTCCTATCCGCGGATGCGGGTCAGATCCCTGCCTCCTGGGGAGGCGCGATTGTGCCCGTCGAACTACTCGCGTGACGCCCGTGGGGCGCTGCCGAACAACCCCACGCCGCGTCGCCCCCAAGACTCAGGAGCCCTCGCCCCCGCCTGGAAGACAGTCGGCCAGAAGGGCACCGAGCGGTGGCACGACCACCGCATCCACTGGATGGGCCAGGCCCGACCTCCAGCACTGGCCGCGGATCCGCGCCATCCACACCCGATCGGCAACTGGGTCGTACACGCCACCATCGCCGGTCAGCCATTGCTGATAGCCGGAGACCTCGCTGGCTGGGCAAGCCCGACGCCGCGGACCGCAACAATGGGGGTTCGATCCTGGCTGCTGTGGCTGATCGAGGCGATGGCGGCGGTGATATCGCTGCTCGCGGCGCTGCTGATTCGCCAGTCCAAGAGAACCGGTCCGACCAGGCAGGGTCTGCCCGAGGGGCATCTCCTCGTTTCCACTGGTCCGACCCAGCGTCGGTGGTGGTAGCGGAGAGCTCGACGATCCGGATACGCGACGCCGCTGTGGTTCTGCCTGTCACGCCGCCGGCGCCGTCGCCGCGGCCCATGGTGAGGATGACGCCAGATCCGAGCGAGCCAACACCGGGGCGGGGCTGCGGTCATTGCACCAGCAGATACGAAGGCGGCGTACGCGCACCACGAGGGGTGCGAGCCGTTGCCGATGGCCGAGAAACCCTCTGGAGATCAGTTCGGCCCAGGTGCGGATCGAGGCGGCGCAGGGGTGCCCGCGGGACCCGTCGTCTCAGGATGGGCGCAGTTCTGGTCGAGCTCACGCGCGAGCGACCGGCTGGACGGCTGCGCGGGGATCGTCACGGAACTTCGATGTCGACGACCGTGTGAAACACCGTGAGGAGCAGCCCGTGCAGGGTCCTCCGCTGGTGGTCGGTCAAGCCCGCGAGCAGGTCGTCGTCCAGCGCGGCTCCGGTGCGGCGAAGTTCGTCGACCGTTGTCCGCCCCGCCGCGGTAATGGCCACCGCGCGCTTGCGTCGATCGGTCTGATCGCTGGTACGCGTGATCAGTTCGCGGGCTTCGAGGGTGTCGAAGATCGGCACGGCGTTGCGCGGGTCGACGCCGATCGCCGCACTGAGCCGTTGCTGATGTGTCTCGCCGAGTTGGTCGAGTGTCATGAGCACCCCGAAGTGGTGCGGGCTCAGGCCGCGCTCGGAGAGCAGCCGGACCCACCGACGTCTCGACTCAGCGCCGAGCCGAGCGAGCAGAAAGCCGGTACTGGACGTGAGCTTGGGCTGCTCATCGGCCTCCTCTTGCGTCATGACGCCATCGTAACCCACTATGCTCATGGAACAGGATGGTCATGATCTATGACTGTCTGGCTTGAGTGTTGAGGCTGCGGCTTCGTTTCCGAGCGGAGGAGATGATGTGAGCGTTCCTGAGGTCCTCATGGAAGGTGTCGTCTTCGGCGAGTCGCCCCGCTGGCACGACGGCAGAGTCTGGTTCTCCGACTGGGGCGCGAATCAGGTGATCGCGCTCAGCACCGACGGCAGCCACGAGGTGGCGGCGACCGTCCCCTCATTCCCCATGTGCATCGATTTCCTGCCGGACGGGCAACTGCTCGTCGTGGCCTCGACACAGCAACGGCTGCTGCGCCGTGAGCCGGACGGATCATTGGTCTGCCATGCCGACCTTTCCGGGATATCGCAGAAGCCGTGGAACGACATCGTGGTCGACGAGCGAGGCAACGCCTACGTCAACCGCATCGGGTTCGATTTTCCTGGCGGCCAGTTCGCCCCGGGCCTGATCGTGCTGGTCACCCCCGAGGGCACCGTCCGCCGGGTCGCCGACGATCTCGCGTTCCCCAACGGCATGGCGATCAGCCCGGACGGTGTCACGCTGGTCGTTGCCGAGTCGTACGCGAACCGACTCACCGCCTACGACATCGACGCCGACGGTGGCCTCAGCGGTCGGCGCGTATGGGCAGACACCCCCGGCGATCACCCCGATGGGATCTGCTTCGACGCCGAGGGCGCCGTCTGGTACGCCGACGTCGGCAACCAGCACTGCGTTCGGGTCCGCCAGGGTGGCGAGGTGCTGGCCACCGTCAGCCTCGACCGGGGTGCCTTCGCCTGCACACTAAGCCGGGACCACCACCCGCGCCTGTTCGTCGTGGGCCAGAACTGGGCCGCACCCGAGTCGTCGCCGCCCAGCGGGCGGGTCGTGGCTTTCCCGGCACCCGCGCCCGGGGCGGGTAGACCCTGACCCACCGGCGCTCGCGCCGGTTATCGTCGCTACCCGACTGGCCTGCCCGGCACCACCCCACATATAGAGGGTCGATCCGGACAACCTCGGGCGTGACCGCCGATCCAGGCCGGAAGCGGTGCCAGGCGCACAGCCGGCGGTCCACGACCACACCAACCAGGTTGTCCGCCCCGAGTAGCCGTAGTGCCGGGAGTCGTAGCTCGGCGGGTTCATTGCCTGGTCATGCTAGGTTTCTCGGTCGTGACCGTCACCCGGAGCCTTGATCTGGATCTGGGCGTCGAGCAGCGTCCGTCCGATTCTCCGTACGTCGAGCGGATCTACCGAGCCGGCGAGGTGACCGGGCCGTTGCCGGCGCGGATGCGGTCGGCCGCGAACTCCAACTGGGAGCTCGTGGTCTGGCGCCACCGGGGCGAGACGAATGTGGCGGTGCGGGGCCCCGAGACGATACCCACGGTCCTGGACCTGGCCCCGGGTGACGGCGAAACCTTCGGGATCATCTTCAAACACGGTGCGTTCCTGGCGCCCATCCCGGTGTCGGACCTGGTCGACACCGCGGTGACGAGCCCCCACACGACGGCACGCTCGTTCGTCCTGCAGGGCGACGAGTGGCAGCTACCGACCTACGACAACGCCGAGGCCTTCGTGGACCGCCTGGTCCGCGCCGGACTGCTGGTCCGCGATCCGCTGGTGACCGATGTCCTGCGTGGGGACACGACCACCTTGGTCACGCCTCGATCCGTGCAGCGTCGGGTGGTCGCGGCGACCGGGCTGACCCAGGGCACGATCCGCCAGATCGACCGGGCCAGGCATGCCGCCATTCTCTTGATCAAGGGCGCCCCTTCGATCGAGGTGGTTCAGCAGGTCGGGTACCACGACCAGCCGCACATGGCTCGATCGTTGACCCGCTTCCTCGGACTCACGGCGACCCAGCTACGACGCCCCGACCCCGACGAAGTGCTGTCGCTCCTGTACAAGACCGACACCGAGGTGCGCCCATAGCGTTGCTGTCGACGCCGGAGCCCGCCGGCACGACAGAACGTCCTGGAGCGCTGAAATGGCTTACACGCAGATCTACGTCAACCTGCCGGTCGCCGACCTGGAGGCGAGCAAGAAGGTCTACACGGCGATGGGTGGGACCATCAATCCGCAGTTCACCGACGACACCTCCGCCCAGGTGGTGTTCAACGAGGCGATCGCGGTGCAGCTGATGACACCCGAGCAGTTCGCCACGTTCACCAAGCGGCCCATTTCGCACGACGCGATCGAGGCGATCAACGCCCTCGCCGCGGGGTCGCGCGAGGAGGTCGACCGCTTCGCCGAGGCGGCGCTGGCCGCCGGCGCCACCGAGCCACGCCCGGTCCAGGACATGGGCTGGCTGTACAACCGGGCGATCGAAGACCCGGACGGCCACTGCTGGGAACTTCTTGCCTTCGACCCGAGCGCCATGGGCGAGGGCCCGACCGCCGGCCAGAACTGACCGGGCCTCGATGGGCCGTGGCGTCAGCCACGGCCCCGGGTCGCCTTCGGTGTCGTTGCCGGGGCTCGCTCACCCCCAGGGACGCATCGTCACGCGATTGAACATGATGAGCGCGTGCGATGCTGTCGTCACCGACGTTGAGCAGGCTGCCGGCAAGGCGTACGAGGGCCGGTCGCCCGCGGACTCGGCGGACTCGCCCGTGGACCCGGCGATCGTGTCGGCGGTGCGGCACGTGCTGGCGGCGATCCCCGCCGGATGCTCGTGGCTGCCGCCGTTGAGTGCGCGGCTGCCGGGGGAGTGGCCCACATCCGAGGTGCGTCCGGCGCTGCACCTGCCCAGCCCCGACGACGACACGTGCGCTGTCGCCGTCCGTCTACTGCCGTGACGCATCCCGGTGCGGACGGCATGCGGTGGACGAAGACTGACGCCGCCGCGCAGTTGTTAACGGGCGAGGTAGGCGGCAAGGCCGCCGAGTTCTTCGTTGGCGATGAACACGGACCGCACGTTGATGATGGCTTCCTCGACGTGGGTCGGGCAGCCCCACGCCGCGTCGCCCCAGGAATCGGCGATCTTGATCTCGGCCCGTGCGACGCACCCGTCGCTGCCACCGAGCTCGCACTGCTCGGGGCGGGGCCTGGCGGCCTGCGCGGCGGCGGCCGCGCGCATCCGGGCGGTCAGTTCCGCGGCGGCGGCGGCGCGCTGCTCGGCCTCGGCACGCAGTTCCCGCTCGGCGCGTACCGCTTTGGCCAGTTCGTCATGCGCTGCCTTGGCCCGTGCGTCGGCGATCGCCTTCGCCTGCTCGATGTGGTGGCGTTCGATGGCCAAGGCCGCGGTGTCGGTAAAGACCCGGGCGAGGGCGAGGTCACTGTCCTGCGGGACCCGCGGGGTGCGGTGATACATCGCGAAGGTGCCCAGCAGGCTGCCGTCAAGCGCCAGGATCGGCGTCGACCAGCAGGCGGCCAGCCGCGCCCGGCCGGCCAGATCCCGGAAGTCATCCCAGAAGGGGTCTGTGGCGATGTCGGTGACGATGACGGGTTCGCGGCGATAGGCGGCGGTGCCGCAGGAGCCGACGCCCTCACCCGTGGCGATCCCGTCGATGGCCTGATTGTAGAAGTCGGGCAGGCTGGGCGCGGCGCCGTGGCGCAGGTGCCGGCCCTCTGCGTCGGCGAGCAGGACGGAGACGAGCACCTCCTGCGGTGCGAGCTTCTCGATACAGCGGGCCATCCCGTCGAGCACCTCGGTCAGAGGTGCCTGACGAGCGATCTGCTCCAGCAGGGCCCGATGTTCGGTCATCAGCCGCTGGGCATGCTTGACCTGGGTGGTCTCCACCCCGATCACACGGATCCCGGTGACGTTGCCGTCGGCATCCCGCCGGGGCTCGTAGGTGAAGTCGAAAAACGCCTCCCGAGCGTGCGCGCCGGTGCCCAGCAGGACCCGGACGTCACGGCCGGTGTAGGCCTCGCCCGTGCGGTAAACCGTGTCCAGGAGGGTGACGAAGCCCTGATCAGATAGTTCGGGCATCAGGTCCACGAGTGGAACTCCGGTGCGAGCCCGTTCCTCGCCAATGGCGGCGAAGAACGCCCGGTTGGCGGTCTGCACCAGGTGCGTTGGCCCCGAAAGCGACGCGAAGACGGCGATGGACTGCCCGAACAATGCCTGCATGTCCTCCTCCGCTGCCTGCCAGGCAACGGGCCGCTTGGCGGCAGTCGGCTGCTGACCGGATACCGCCGTCATGTGGTTTGCCTCTCGCTGTGAGTGCGGGGGGACCGACGGCGCGCCGACCGGTGGCGGAGCCACAGCGGGTAGGAGTTGGCTGTGGCCGCCGGTGCAGTCTACCGAGGTGGCGATTCGAGCCGCCATTCGTAGCGGCGTCGACGTGGTGGTTGGCTGGATGCCTCGGCGCTGGCGAGGCCGGCCGTCGTTAGCGGTCGCCGACCGGAAGGCGACCGGATCACCGCGAGGGTGAGCGTTGCCGGGATCCGGCCGGCGACCAAGGTTCCAGAATCCGGTCAAGGTTCCCGTCAGCAGACTGTCACCGGGGTGGGCGGGCTTGCTGTCGTCTTGGTCGGCGGGGACGTCGAGCGCCAAGTACGTCCGCAGGTCCTGGGCATCGGGAGCGATTCGTCTGCCGAACTCGTGCTCAGCGTGCCGAGGCAGAACATCTTCATCGCTGCGGGATCGATCAGCCAGACCTCGCAATACCCGGGAACCTTCGGGAGGTTAGCCATGTGCCGGCGCAACTGGTTGTCGCCGAGAACCGCGACGCCCCCGGAGGTGTCCTTCATTGTCGACCCGTTCGCGGACAACGCTGCGCTGGCCAGCACGGCCGGTGCCGGCTGCCGCGGCTCACCGGCGACAGGCCGGGAACATAGGGACACCAGACGGTGGGCAGGGTGAAGACCACCTATGCCTGGGCTGACCCCTGCACCCGCCACTCCGGCGAGGGCCAGTTCGCCTGCTCACTCCGACCAGAGCACCGGGTTGAGAGGGCCGCCAGCGGCCGGCAGGCTGACAGCGCCTGCCCCGATCAGCAGGACCGCGGAGATGCCGCGACTGGTCCTCACGTCCAGCGAGCATTTTGGTCTGCCCGCTACCGGCTCGGCTGATGATCGGCCACGTGGACATGAGAAAAGCTCCGCGCTGGTGCGCGCGGCCCAGACCTTCATCGCGAGCCCGCACTGGGCTGCGATGACCAGGATGATCTCAAGCTGACGCAGCCGCAGTCTGCCGGCCGTGCTGCCGCGGACTCCGGACGTCGTCCACAACGACGCCGCCGCACACGGTGTGGCGTGGTCGTGATTCGCAACGACCGCCCGTTGACATCAGCGATCCGGACGGCCCTGGGCGCAAGCTGCAGGTACCGGCGATCCGGCTGAACCGGGCGGAGGGCTCGCGCTCGCCCACCTCCTGGAGAGCGCCATGGTGCTTCTTGACAGCGCGGGGCTACGACTGTCGTCGTGCGTGTCTGCACGGGGCCGAGTCCAGTCAGAGTGAACCGGGCCCTGCATCCGCCGGTCCGGGAGTCGCCCGCCGTGGTAACCGCACCCATCCGATCGCCGTACGCCCGGATTTGATGGCAGAAAACACTTCATCCCAGTCAACGATCCTGCTGGGTTTAAGGGCGTGAGTGGCAATCAGAAAACATCCGTCATAGGAATCCACTGCTGCCAGGAAATTGGGCCTAGCGGGCACGCGGTAGGTCTGAAAACCAATTCTTAGATCGATGGCATCCGTCAGCGGTCCGATCGTTGCCCTTGCCGCAGTCCGGCTGCTGAAGACGAACCCAGGGCCTGCGACTGTCAATCCGGCGTCCGGGAAGTGTCCGTCTGGGCGGACCCGCCACTGCCCCTCGCTGTCACGGGTCAGGTACACCCACTCGAGGCCCGGGTTCAGGATGATCACTGGAGGTGTGATTCCCACTACGACGGTCATCGTGACTGAGGTGGCGGCCCAGGTGACTGTATTGCCACCCCTCAGGACATGCAGACCGTATGGAAACCGCATATTGGCCGGGCCGCATGATGCATGGCGCAAGATCGCGTAGAGGGCTGGGAACTCCTCTACCTCCAGTTGCGGAGTGACGCCACCGAGAGGCTTGCCGCAAACCTGGCAGTCCTCCGGATGCAAATGGCAGCACGCGGCTCTGATGCCATCCTCACCGAGCACAGCGAGGACATTCCCATCGACGAGCACCTCTGAAATGCCCACGGGCACCTCCGCCGTGATCGCCCTGAGTCGAGGCTATCTACGCAAAGGGTGAGGGTCGATGAGGTGATTGGCGTGCTTTCCATGACAAACGGACGGCCCATGGCCCGCTGATCCGGTGCATTGATGCAAGGCCTCTTTAGCGGGGGCGAGAGGCGATGTTCCGCTACCGCCGAGGGTATTCGCCGAGCGCGGGCAGCCGTCGCGTGCGTCGCCTGATCGTGACGTAGCTCGTCGGTATGCAGCGGGTATGCTCAAAGTATGACTCGCCGTATCACGATCAGCCTGCCTGACGATGTGGCCGCGTACGTGGAGCGCACCCAGAGCAACACCTCTGGCTTCATCGCGGGGATCCTCCGCCGCAAGATGCGCGCCGACGACCTACGCGCCAGGTGGGCGCAGCTGGGCTACGTGGTGACCGACGAGGACGTGGAGCGGACGAGGCAACGCCTCGCCGAGCTTCCGCCGATCAGCGACGAGCAGCATGCTCGCAACCTCGAGTGGCTTCGCCAGTTCGACGACGAGGGGACCGCTGCCGCGTGAACGGCCTGGTCCTGGACACCTCCGCGCTTCTCGCCTACGCCTCGGGAACCAGCATCGAACCGGGTGCCATCCTGACCCTCGCCGAGGAGGACCCGGAGCAACAGGTGTGGGTGCCCGCCCTCTGTCTCGGGCAGGCGCAGCTTCAGCTGGCGGGCACGGCCGCCGCCACCATGCTCGACCTTCTGTTCAGCCAGGACCGGGACATCCACGTGGCCGTCTACGACGCCGCCACAAGCCGGCGCGTCGCCCGGATCGCCGCCCGAGCGAACGTGCCGCTCGACGTCGCCCACGCCGTCGCCACCGCCGTCCTCTACCGCTGTTACCTGGTCACCCGGGACGCGAAGACCCTGGCACCCGCACTGCCCTCGGGCCTGGAAATCCTCGACATCAGCGAAACCTGGGGCTGACACCTTCTCAAGCCACGCTGCTCGAACGGGCGGTGCAGCGCCGGTAGGCCTACCTAGTCGCTAATCGGCCACCGGCACCGCCGGTGGACCTTGTTGTCAAGCCCCGGGTTTGGTGGAGGGTTCATCAACGTAGCTGGGTCGGGCTAGGCTGCACGGGCCCCCGCCCCACCAGCTCGTGTCGGCACCAGCCGGTAGCCTGAAACACCGCGAGCACAACGGGAGGCAGCATGGCAGAGGATCCCCGCTCGCTGCCGGCGTTCCGCCAGATCCCGGCGGACATGTTCACCTTCACCACCACCGACCGCGCCGACCTGCACACCGCGGTCATGCAGGTCTTCGGTGACGCCCACGAGCGGCTCGTCGCCGCGCTGACCTTCGACGAGATCCTCGCCGGGCTACCCGGTGTCGGCTGGTACGAGCCGGTCGCCGACAGCGCCTTGGACTACACACTTGGAGCGTTACACAAGTACGGGCTGATCGAGCGGACACAGAACCACACCGCCCACTACGCCTCGGCGGCCGAGTACGAGCGGCGTAACCTGCACTACTCGCTCAGCCGCAAGGGCGAGGCCGCCTATGAGGCGGTGCTGCACGCGGTACAGCATCTGTCCTCGACCGGCGCCCTGCAGACCGCCGTCCTGGACGCGATCCTCGACCGGCTCGGTGAGCTGCACGACCTCCTCGCCGCCGATGCCAGCCCCGACCGTCGCGTGTACGCGGCGCTGATGGAACTGGAGGGCCACCTCGCCGGCCTGCGGGCCAGCACGAAACAGTTCAACGGCCAGTTGCAGCGGCTCCTGCGCGCCGAGGGTGCCGACCCGGCCACGTTCGCCGAGGTCAAGCAGGCCACCATCGCCTACCTGTCGGAGTTCGTCACCAACCTCGACGCCCGCCGGCACACGATCGGGGCCGCGGTGGCCCGCCTTCAGCAGCGCGGTGTCACGATCCTGCACCACCGCGCGCTGCGCGGCGCTGACCTGCCGGCCCTGCCCGGTGGCGAGGACCCCGCACCTCGCTGGCTGGAGCAGCGCGCCGCCCGGTGGGATGGCCTGTGCGCGTGGTTTCAACCCGCCGACAGCGCCAGCCCCCGTATTGATCAGCTCGCCGACGTGGCACGACGGGCGATCGTCGCGCTGATGCGGGCCCTGGAGCGCCTGACGGACAGCCGGCGGCGCGGCACCAGCACCGCCGCTGACTTCCGTGCCCTGGCCCGCTGGTTCGCCACCAGCGATTCCGACGACACCGCCCACCGGTTGTGGTCGGCGGCGTTCGGGTTGTGGCCCGCCCGGCACACCCACCTGACCCCCGACGATCCGACGGCCGTTGCGGCCACCGTCTCGTGGTGGGACGCCCCGGCAGTACCGGTGTCGCCGCTGCTGCGAACCACCGGCCAGGTGGACAAGGTCGCCCGCACCGCCCGCGTCCGTGACACTGACGAGGTGCGTCGGCTGCGCCGCGGGCGGGTGTTCGCGGAGCGGGCGGAGTTGGAACGGGCGTGGGCGCAGCTTGCCACCCCGGGACCGGTGCGGCTGTCGGCGTTCGCGCAGCTCGATCCGGGTAGCTTCGCCCGGCTGCTGGAGCTGCTGTCGCGGGCGCTGTCCGCCCCGCAGCGCGACGGTGTGCGGCAGGCGGCGACCGCCGACGGCCGCCTCGTCGTGACCCTCACCGACGTCGACGCCGCTGGGCGGGCCGTGCTGCGCACACCGCACGGTGTGCTGTCCGCCCCCGACCTGCTGGTGTCGATCAGCGAGGCTCGCCCGCCGGGGCTTCCCATCGGCCGGTCGGGTGCGGAGGTGAGCGCGTGACCATGCGCGACGCAGTGAATCGGACGGCCGCAGGGGCCTGCGCGTGAGTGACCTGCGCAGCGAACTCGACCGGGAACGGGCGACGGAGCGGGCCCAAGCGATCCGCGCGCTCCTGGCCCGCCCCCTGTTCACCCGCGACGCCGGCGCCGACTTCGCCCTCGTGGTGAGGCACCGCGCCGAGATGGTCAGCTGGTTCGACACCCACACCGGCTGGCGGCTGATCGTCGAACCCCGCGCCGGGTACGCCCGGCTTATGAAAACCTCACCCCGCCCGCCGACCGATCGGCCGGCGCGCCGCCCCCGCGGCGCGGGCACCCCTTTCGACCGGCGCCGCTACACCCTGCTCTGTATGGTGGCCGCCGAACTGCTCGGCGGGCCCGTGACCACGATCGGCATCATCGCGGAGCGGCTCGCCCACGCGTGCGCAGCCGAGCCGGACATCGCCGGTTTCGACAGCTCCCGGCACGACGACCGCCGCGCCTACGTCGATGCGCTGCTGGTGTTGGAGGAATTGGGTGTACTCACCGCCGTGGACGGCAGCACCGACTTTTACCTTCAGCAGACCGACGCCAAGGTGCTCTACCGGGTCGATGGCGGCCGACTCGTCCGGCTCCTGGCCGCCCGGCAGGCCCCGTCGCGGCTGCCAGACGGCGACATCAGCGCCTTGGTCCACGAACCGCGCTACGGCGGCGCCGACGATCCCGCCGCTGAGGTGTCCGACGAGCAGCGCAACAGGTGGCTGCGCCACTCCATCGTCCGCAAGCTCCTCGACGACCCGGTGATCTACTACGCTGACCTGTCCGACGCGCAACGCGCCTACGCCAACAGCATCACCGGTCGTCGGATGCTGCGCACCGCGGTCGCCGACGCCGGCATGATCCTCGAAGAACGCGCCGAAGGTATGTTGGCCGCCGACCCGGACGCCCTCGCGACGGACGAGAAGTTCCCGGCCGGCGGCAGCGTCGCCGGGCAGGCGGCGCTGTTGCTGCTCGACACCATCCTCGCCGCCCGCCCCGACCCCGTTGGCGAGGAGCAGCTGATCCGGCAGCTCACCGATCGGTTCACGGCCGTGCCCGGTTGGGCGCGGACCTACCGCTCCGACGGCGGACCCGACCGGCTGACCGGTGAAGCCCTTGCGCTGCTCGCCCGGTTCGGGCTCATAGACCGCCAGGGCGGGATCGTCCGAGCGCTGCCCGCCGCCGCCCGCTACGCGGTCGCCCAACCCACCGTCGTCACGCCCAGGCAAAGGAGCCGCCGGTGACCCTCCTGACCCTGCCCGCCGTCGGCGCCCCCCACCCCGAACTGCGCACCGACCGGTGGCAGCCCACCCGCGCCGGTGTCCTCAACGTCTGGCGCTACTACGACGAGGTTTTCACCTTCCACCACGGCCGGTTGCTGCTGCGCGGACCCAACGGCACCGGCAAGTCGAAAGCTTTGGAACTGCTACTGCCCTACCTGCTGGATGCGAACCTGCGCCCAGCGCGGCTGTCCACGTTCGGCGGGTCCGAACGCACCATGCACTGGAACCTCATGGGCGACGGCTACCCGCACACCACCCGAGTCGGCTACGTGTGGCTGGAGTTCGGGCACGGCGGCGACAATCAGTGGTTCACCTGCGGCGCACGGCTGGCGGCGTCGACCAACACCCGCACCGTCGACGCCACCTACTTCACCACCACACTGCGCGTGGGGGAGCCCGACGGCCTGTCCCTGGTCAAGGACGGCAACGTTCCCCTGACCCGCCAAGACCTGAACCAGGTGCTCGGCGACCAGGGCAGCGTCCACGCCGGCGCCGAGTCCTACCGGCGGGCCGTGCGGGAAACCCTGTTCCGCGGACTCAGCGAGACACAGTACGAGGCCCTGATCGCGACGCTGCTGCAACTGCGTACGCCGAAGCTGTCCGAGCACCTCAACCCCGACGCCCTGTCGGAAGTGCTCTCCAAAGCCCTGCCGCCACTGGACGCCGCCGACCTGGCCGAAATCGCCGAAGGCTTCGAGCAGCTCGACCGGCGACGCGAACGCCTCGCCCGCCTCGATGAGGAAGTCACCGCGGCCCGGCGGCTGGCCGAACGCCAGCAGCGCTACGCCCGGCGTGCCCTGCGCCGCGGCGCGGCCGACGTCATCGCCGCCACCACCCAGCTGGACAACGTCACCCGCGACGCCCGCCAACGCCGCCACGACCACGCCGTCGCCGCCGCCGAGCTGGCGCAGGTGAGCGCAGCCATCACCGCCAACGAACGCGAACAAACCGTCACCGAGGAACGCATCGGCGGGCTCCGCGACAGCGACGCCTACCGAGAGGGCCGCCAGCTCGACGACCTACGGCGCGAGGCCGCCGCCGCCCAGCGAACCGCCGCCGGCGCCCGCAAAACGGCAGACAACCGACGCGCCGAGGCGGCCCGCGCCGCCGAACACGCCGCGCGCCTCTCCGACCAGGTCGCCGCCACCGCCGCCCAAACCAGCAGATCCTGGCGAGACACCACCGCCGCAGCGCTCGCCGCCGGAATGGCCACCCTGATCGAACCCGTCGCCGCGGACACCACCGAGCGGGCCCGGCGCCTCCTGCAGGGCATGATCCGCGGCCGTGAGGAAGAAATAGCCGCCGTCAGCGCCGCGATAACCATCCACCAGCGGGCAGTCGCCGACCGCGACCGTGCCCAGGAAAGGCGAGAACGACGAACCCGAGAACGCGACGCCGCCAACACCACACTGCGGCAGCTCACCCGTAGCTACGACGACGAGATGGCCGCCCTGCGTGACCGCGTCACCGCATGGGCGTCGACGTGTGAGGTGCTGCCCATCGCCAACCGGGCAGGCGAACTAGCGGACCTGGCAGGCGACGAAACCACCCTCGGTGCCCTGCTCAGCGAACTGGCAGCCACCGTCCGCGAACAGCTCGCCGCAGCCCAGGCCACACAGCAGACCCGCGACACCGAACTGCGCCAACGGCGACAACCCCTCGCGGGGCAGCTGGCAGAGCTGTCCACCACCGCAACCCCCGAGCCGGCACCGCCGCCGCGGCGCACCGCACCCCGCCAGGAACGGCCCGGCGGTCCGCTCTGGCGGCTGGTCGACTGGCGCGGCGACGTACCACCCCCGGTACAGACCGCCGTGGAAGCTGCCCTGGAGGCGTCCGGCCTGCTCGACGCCTGGATCTGGCCCGACGGGTCCGTGACGTCCGACCGCCGCGGCCACGACACCTACCTCGCCGCCGCCACCACCCTGCGCGCACCCCACGAATCCCTGCTCGCCATTCTCGCCCCCGACGAGCGCGCGCCCGTACCGGCACCGCTGGTCGCCGCCGCGCTCGCCAGCGTGGCATTCGGACCGGCGCCACCCCACCACGTCGCCGCCATCGGCGCCGACGGAAGCTGGCGACTCGGTCCGCTCTACGGCAACGCCAGCAAACCAGATGTCGAGTACCTGGGCGCAGCAGCCCGGGAACACAACCGACGCCGCCAGATCGACGAGCTGAACAGGCAGATCGAAGACCTCGACGGCGAACGCGCCCGGATCAGCGACACCATCCGGCACCTGACCCAGCGGCGCGACACCCTGCAGATGGAGCTTGCGGCGCTGCCCGACCACCGTCCGGTCGCGCGCGCGGCCGAACAGGTCAGCCGCGCCGAGCTGAAACTCGCCAGCACACAAGACCTCCTCGACGAGGCCAGCCGCGAAGTAGCCGCCGCTGACGACGCCGCGCGGGCCGCGCTGCGGGAACTGACGCTCGTCGGCTCCCGCCACGGCCTCCCCACCGCCGCCGCGGACCTCGACCGCCTCACCGGCGCGTTGCGGACGCTGCGGCAGGCAGCCGACGGCTGGTTGACCGACCGCGACCGTGAGGAAAACACCGCAGCGCGGCGCGACGACGCCCGCGACACAGCGAATCGCGCTGCCACCCTCGCCGAGGAAGAAGGAGCCCGCGCCGAGACTGTCGAGGACATCGCCGCTGGTCTCGCGGCCCGGCTCGAGGCGGTGGAACGCACCGTCGGTGTCGAGTACCGGGCAGTGCTCGATCAGGTGCACCAGCTGCGCAACCACATGGAAAACCTCAAACGCGACCTGCGAGCCCTACGCCCCCGCCACGACACTCTCATCGGCCAACTGCACGACCTCAACGCCCGCGCCGAACGAGCCGAACAAGATCGCGACCAAGCCAGCGCTGTCCGCGACACCGCAACCGCTCAGCTGACCCGACTCGCCGACCTCCTCGGCCCCGACGCGGCCCTCACCACCGACCTGTCCAGTGTCGGCGCCGTCACCGCGACCCTGCACACCGCGCGACAGCTCGCCGAGGAAATCGGCAACCTCGCCCACGGCCCCCGCCACCTGCGCCAGGACGAAGGCGAACTGGGCAACGTCCTACACGTCATCACCGCGTCGCTGGCCGGATACGCCGACCTGGCCATGACTCCTGACGAGCAGTGCGACGTCCAGGTCGTCACCGCCACCGTCGACGGCCTGCCCACCACCCCCACCGCCCTTGTACAGCGACTCGAGGCCGAACGCGACGACATGCGTGCCCACCTCACCGAAGAGGAACGCCAACTGTTCGACCGCACCCTCACCGGAGACACCCGCCGCCACGTCGCCCTGCGCATCCGCCAAGCCGCCGACCTCGTCCGCGACACCAGCACCCAACTCGAACAAGTCCGCACCGTGTCCGGCCTCGGCGTCCGACTGATCTGGGAAGTCAACACCGACCTCGACCCACGCCTACGGAAAGCCCGAGAACTCCTCCTGCAAGACCCCGCGCTACTGACCGACACCCAACGCGCCGCACTGCACGACTTCTTCCGCACCCGCATCGACGACATCCGCAATACCGGCTCCACCGACGGCTGGGAACAGCAGCTCAGCGAAGCCCTCGACTACCGACGCTGGCACCGCTTCGTCGTGCAGATCCGCTCCACCACCGGCGAATGGTCACCCGTCACCCGCCGCCAGCACGGCGCCAAATCCGGCGGCGAAAAGGCCATCGTGCTGCACCTGCCACTGTTCGCCGCAGCCGGAGCCCACTACCGGGCCGCACCCTCCGCGCCCCGACTGATCCTCCTCGACGAAGTCTTCGTCGGCGTCGACCAAACCAACCGAGGACAACTGATGGGCGTCCTGAAAGCCCTCGACCTCGACCTGCTACTCACCTCGGACCAAGAATGGTGCACCTACGCCGAAGTCGACGGCATCGCCATCCACCAACTGATCGCTGGCACAGAAGACGGCGACGACGCGGTCACCACCGCCCGCTTCGTCTGGACCGGCCACGACATCCTCGCCGACGAACGATGAGCGCCACCCGATTCGACCGCCCCGAACTCGCACCATTGTGGGCCGAAGCCCGACGCCGGTTCGAAGCCACCGACGGCCCGGTCAACCGGATACGACTGCACGGCCTGCAACCGCAGGAACGGGCCGCAATCGCAGACCTCCTCGGCCTCGCCTACACCCCCGATTCAGAAATGACCGTGCCACTGCGCACGCTCGACACGCTCCTGCATGTCGCCACCGGACTGGACACCAGAGGACTGGTGGAGGCCATCGGCGGCCCGATCACCAGCCGGGCCAGCGAGCGCCGCCAACGCGCTGCCGAACGCGAAGACCTGTGGCAATGGGCACAGCAACACCCCACTGTCGCCGCAGAGCCAGCCCTGATCACGTGGCTCCAGCGCATCCGCGCCGGCGGCCTACCCGCAGGTGACACCTCCGCCACCCGCCGCCTGCTGGAACAGGCATTCGACATCCTTGCCGCCCTGCCCGCGGCCGGAGAGCCCCTGCCGGTACTGGCCGCCCAGCTCACCGGCAACTCTCACGCCCTCGACGACGACAGCCGACTCGGCAAACTCATCCTCCGGGCCCTGGCGACCCTGCACGGCGACGAGCCACCCACCGACGCAGAAGGCCGCCGGCAGCTGTGGGAACGCTTCGGCGTCGCCTGTGATGAACTGTCGACCAACGTCCTGGTCGCCGGGATGCGACCCATCGGCGACGGCCCACTCACGCAAGGCCTACGCACTTGGGCAGACGCCGGCCAAGCAACCCTGGTCACCCTCGCCCAACTCCGCCACCATCCCGTAGGCCAGCTCCACGGGCCGGTTTTCGTCGTTGAGAACCCCTCGGTCGTGGCAGTTGCGCTGCGTCGCTTCGGGCCCGCCTGCCCACCCCTGGTCTGCACCGCAGGCTGGCCCAGCACCGCTGCGATCATGCTGCTACGCGACATCGCCGCGACCGGCGCGCAGTTGCGGTATCACGGAGACTTCGACGGCGACGGGCTACGAATCGCCGCCCACGTGATGACCAAGACGAACGCGCAGGCCTGGCTGCTTCACGCAGACGACTACCTGCAAGCGGTTCCCGTCGAGGGCCCACCGGTAGGCCGAGTCGACAATACGCCGTGGAACCCACAGCTGGCGAGGGCAGTCCGCGCACATGGCGTCGCGCTGCTCGAAGAGGTGGTGGTGGAATCCCTGCTCGCCGACATGAGCCGCCAGATCCGCACGCCCGCAGATTACTGAGCTGATTCCTCGTCGGCGACGTCAACCGCAAGTTGTGGGCGTATCGGTGTAGCACGCCGGTCGCCACGTGACAGCGGGACGTGTACTCTCCGCTGACCCCATGCGGCGTCTCTCTACACCCCGGCTGTGCCTGCCCACCTGATCCATGGCGCAGGATGGACCCGTCACGACCTTGGGCTTGTGGCGTGGGCAAGACATACCCGGCCACCCTGCAGTACGCCGCAGGACGCGTGGTTGAGGCCGCGGCCTGGGTGGCGAGGGCGAATGGCGCCATTCCGGCGGCGACCGCGACGGCCGACCCGCTGAACGAGCCGCCGGGGGCGCGGCCGAGATCGTGCGGATTTCCGGTGGGACGGGGGTGAAGTAGGCGAATTCGGTTGTCACGGTCTTGCCGGCCACGATGGCGCAGGCGGCCTTGAGCCGCTACACAACCCAGGCGTCGCGGGCCGCGACCCGGCTACGGCGCACCGTCGCTGGTGCTTCGCCCGGCGCGCCGCGTACGAAAACAGGTGACGGCCGATGTCGGCGCCACGAAAAATATTGACATCCATATGTGGATAGCGATAAGCCTCCCATTGACGGCCGTGCGCCGCGATACGGCGGAGCGGGCAGGTGAGAGGAGTGGGCCATGTCAAGAATCCAACGGTGGCTGGCGGTCATGGTGGTGAACTGCCTCGTGCTGCTCGGAGTTCCCGCATCCGCCTGGTCGAGCCCGTCCGGCGGAGTGTCCACCGCGATCGCCGCCGCCGCGAAGCGGTTCGACGTACCAGCGCCGCTACTCACCGCGATCTGCTATCTCGAGGGCCGGTTCGGTGATCACGGCGGCACGCCGAGCGTCGACGGCGGATACGGCTGTATGCACCTGGTCCACAACGACCACGGGGACAGCCTCGACCGAGCGGCTCGGCTGCTCGGCATGCCCGTGGCGCGGGTGCGATCCGACCTGGCGGTCAACATCGCCGGCGGCGCCGCGGTGCTGCGCGACGAGGCTCGCCGACTGGGCCTCACGCCCCGCGGGCTGGCCGACTGGTACGCCCCGCTGGCCGGGTACAGTCAGGCGCGCACCCGCAGTGTTGCCGTCGATTACGCGGACGTCGTCTACCAGTTGCTGGCGACCGGTGTGAGCGCCAGAGCGCAGACCGGCGAGATGATCCGGCTCTCGCCGGTGCACGTTCGACCGAACCGGTCGGTGACAGCGCAACTGCCCGCGCTGGCGGCTCTGCCGGCCGGCTGCACCTCCGACACCAACGTGGACTACCCCGGCGCGATCAACTGCATCGTGCCGACGAGCTACGACTGCAACACGTTCAGCCCCTGCACCTACGCCGGCGCCAACCGTCCCAACGATCTCCCGATCAAGTTCGTCACCGTGCACGACATCGAGGGGACCGCGACCGACGCGATCAACGTCTTCTGGGACCGGAACAGCCAGGTCAGCATGCAGTACATCGTCGACAGCGACGGCACGGTCTATCAGACGCTAAGGGAGAAGGACATTCCTTACCAAGCCGGCAACTACTGGTACAACGAGCGGGCCGTCGGCATCGAACACACCGGTTACGACGCCACCGGCTACCAGTGGTACAACGCCACCGAGTACCTCGGTTCCGCCAAGCTTGTCGCGTACCTGCTGACCAAGTACGGCATACCGCTGGACCACGACCACGTGATGAGCCACGGCACCACACCGTCGCCCACCCTCGGCTCGTCGCCCAATCACGTCGACCCCGGCCCGTACTGGCTGTGGAGCTACTACCTCGGCCTGATCAACCAGCAGGGTGTGCCGTTCCCGACCGGCACCGGCCCGGCCGGAGTGATCACCCTGAAGCCGGCCAGTGACCAGCAGCCGCTCGGGCCCGGTGGCACCGAGACGCAGGACAACTTCAACTTCTTCTACCTGTACACCGGGCCGTCCACCGCCTACGGGAAGGTACCCCGCAAGGGCAGCGCCACGGACATCACCGACGTGACCGACAACGTCGAACCGGCCATCAGCTACTACACGTTGCAGCACGTCACCGACCCGGCCGGCTCCGGCTACGAGATGTACCAGGTGTGGTACGGGGAAATGACATCCACCAGCAGCTACTCGGCGACCGGCACCCTGGCCTGGCTGGCCGTACCACCGGGCGCAGCGGTTCCGGGCCGCGGTTCGGTGGTCACGCTCGGCGCGGCCAAAAACAAGGCGGCCACTGTCTACGGACGGCCCACCGCATCACGGACCTACGCCATCGGCAGTTCGCCGAGCGGGTCGCAGTACGTATCGCCGTACACGACGGTTGAGTCCGGGGTGCTGTGGTACTGCATCAACTTCAACCACCGCCAGGTCTGGGTGCCGGCGAGCAGCGTCACCGCCGTCCAGACCGGCTGAGCCGTCACCGCCCGCGTCCCGCGGCCGCAATCCGCCGCCCCATCGGGAGCGCCCTGGTGGGGCGGCGGTCAGGTCGCCGCGAGCAGCGCCATGATGTTCTTCGTCGGTGACGTTCGGCCCGGTCGGCTGACCGCCGACCGCACCGTCACGCAGCACCAGGACGCGGTCGCAGGAACCGACAAGTTGCTCCAGGTCGGAGGAGATCAGCATGACCGCCAGCCCGTCCACCGCGAGATGCGCTGAGTACCCGAACAGGAGCTGTTCTGACCATTCCCGCCCGAATGCTGCCTCGACCGAGTGCCCGGGCAATCATCGACTCGGGCGCGGTCCCGAACTGTTCGGGCCGTCGGGCTCGACCACTCGGAAGCGTTCGGCAACGACGAGAGTGTCATCATCGATAACCGGGGTGCGGCCCAGGAACTCGCTCACGCCCTTGCTCCGGAAGAACTCTTCGTGGGCTGCCCGCCACTGTGCCACGTCTGCGTAGCCGCGCCCCTCGGCGCGCGCGAAGTCGTCGTCGATCTCCTTCATGGCAACGATGCGCACGTCGACGACCTCGATCGTGACGGCCGGGCGACCTTCGGAGTCGAGCACTGAGAATCGCTGACCGGTTGTCGGTACTGCCTCTCCGGCGTGTTCATAGATCTCCAAAAGGCCCGTGAGCGCCGTCTTCTGGCCCCCCAGGATTGCCGCCACACCACGGTCGCGTTCCGGACCGGGGAAGGCGAGTTCAAGAGTCGGAATCTCGTCATGTTCCCCGTGGTGAGAGCTCAACCTCTCAAGCTCCCTCACGAGTTGTGCGGTGTGTGGTGCGTGGATGCCGTGCCGTTCGGCTGCCCGGAGCAGGGCGCCGCCGATCGCGTCGAGTTCGAGCGGGCGCCCTGCCTCCGCGTCGCGCTGCATGGACGACCTGCTCGCGGCGGGGAAGGCGTCGTACCGCGCGAGGATCTGGGTGGCATCTGTCTGCGCTCCGCAGGCACGGCCGACCGCGGTGGTCTCATCAACCAGGGCGGCCAGCTCCTCGCCTCGCTCGGTGCGAATGTCGCCGATGGGTAGCTGGTGGCGGGTGGTGAGCAAGGCGAACGGGGCCAGGAAGGCCAACTTGGTCCACAGCGCGGTGTTCTCATCCGGTAGGACGCGTGTGTCGGCGCCGGCGGAGGTGAGCAGTGCGGCGAGTTCGGCGAGACGGTCCTGCGGGCCGGCCAGGTCGATCTCGGTGAAGGGGCTGCTGTGTTCGATCACGCCGGGGGCGGAGCGGGTGGACTCGACGCGGATCACGGCCGGGACCACACGCTGCGCGCCGTAGCGATCCCGCAGGGCGTCCACGTGCTCGACGCCGTTGAGGAGCGGCAGCAGCAGAGCGTCATCCAGGTGGTGGGCGGGGATTCGCTGGAGTGCCGCGTCGAGCGCGGTGTTTTTGACCGTCACCACGCAGAGGTCGACCGGCTCGCGCAGGGCGGTGTCCGCTTCCACCTGGGCGGTGAAGGTTCCGAACTGGGCGCTGCGCACGTTGATCCCGTTGCGGCGTAGGGAGCTTGCGGTTTCCTCGCCGGCGATGCAGATCACGCGGTGGCCGGCACGCGAGAGCAGCGCTGCGAGCAGGCCGCCGACCCCTCCGGGGCCGAGCACGGCCACCGTCGTGGGGGACGGCGGAGAGTCGCTGGCGCTGTCGACGGACGCGGGGTGAGGCACGGTTGGTTCCTCTCAGCTCGGTGGGATGGCAGCCGCCCCGGTTGTCTCCTGCCTTTCAAGACGGTCGTCGGAAGGCGGGACGGGGTTGCCGCCGTAGGCCCGCGATGATCTTTGGTGAGGACCAACAGGCAAGTCAATCCTCGGGTTTGCTTATGAAACCCCCAGCCAGAGCTTGGGTGAACAGGGCGTTACCGTGGCCGGCGTGCCGATGACCTTCGACGACCTGCGCGTGTTCGTGGCGGTCTGCCAGGCGGGAAGCTTGAGCGCCGTTGCCCGCGACCTGTCCTGCACCCAGTCCGCGGTGAGCCAGCACGTCAAACGGCTGGAACGCACGACCGGGGTGCGGCTGTTGGAACGCAGGGCGCGCGGTGTGGTGCCCACCCCGGAGGGCCTGGTGCTTCAGGTTGCGGCGAGGGAGGGGATCGTCGGGCTGGACCTGGCCCTGCGCCGACTCGGCGAACTCGCGCGCGGCGAAGCCGGATCGGTCCGCGTGACAACGGGTGCGACGACGGTGCGGCACTTCATGTCCGAGGCGGTCGTCGACTTCCGCGCGCGGCACCCCCGGGCGAGCCTGGAGTTCCGGACGGAGACCGCCTCGCGCAGCTGCTTCGACGCGCTCGCGGCGGGCACGGTCGATCTGGCCTGGGTGACCATCGGCCGTCCGGCACCGGGCATCGAGCAGAGCACGGTCGTGGAACTGCCGTGGGTCCTTGCGGTACGGTCCGACGACCCGCTCGCCGTGCGGGGACCGGTGACAGCCGCAGATCTCGTCGGCATCAGGCACATCCGCCTCCCAGCGAACTCCTCCTCCCGGGCCCACCTGGACACCGCCCTGGCGCGCTTGGGTATCGATCCGACGTCCGACACCGGCGTCGCTGACTGGGACACGGCCATCCTGCTGGCCGGGCTCGGTGTCGGGCACGCCGTCGTCCCCGCTCTGCCCGGACAGGTCGCCGCGGCCGCGCCGGACAGCCCGGTGCGGTTCCTGCCGCTGCCGGACCTGCCGCCGCTGCCGGTCGGCTGGGCGGTCCGCCGCTGGGACGCGCTGACCCCGCTCGCCCGCGCCTTCGCCGACATGGTCCGGCAGCGCTGCTCGGCCAACCACGAGGCAGCCGACGGGCCCGGTCGGGAGCCGGGAGCCATTGCCGCGCCACGGCGGCTGGGTTGACCTTGATCAGTGGGGCCGGCTACGCCGGTGCTCCGGCCTGGCGGCGTCGGCGGTAGGCCGCGGAGCGGTCCTTGCTGCCGCAAGCCGCACTTGAGCACCAGCGGCGGCGGCCGGGGCGGCTGGTGTCGACACACAGCAACGCGCATTCGGGGCTGTCGCGCTCCCGGATGCGTTCGGCGAGGGCGCCGGTGAACAGGTCGATGGCGTCACAGGCGACCGTGTTCAGGGCGGCCGCCTCCGCGTCGGTGGCCGGGACGGTGAGCCGTGCCGCCCCGCGTCGCAGCACCGGGACCAGCGGCGCGGTTGCTGCGGCGGCGTTGATGAGAGCTTCGGCGGCCTCCGCCGCGAGGTTTCCGGCGATCAGGGCCTTTGCGCAACGGTGGACCGCCTCGCGCACGGTACGGGCCGTGTCGTGCCCGGTCGGGGTGACGGTGACGGTGTCGTCGAGTAGGTAGGCCCACCTCGCGGTGCCAGCGGGATCCGAAATGCCAAGGCGCGACACACTGTCATCCGCGCGCCTACGTCTGGGTATCGCCACCGTAGTCAGCCGGCCGTGCTCCCTGACGCACGATAGCGGCCGAAGCGTGCGCTCGATTGACCTAAAGCCCGGTTGAGCTTGGATAGTGGTCGTCGATCGAGAGAACGGAGTTACTCGGATGGACCCCACCGCGGCGATCCGCCTCGCTCGTCCCAGTAGTGACTTGGCGGCGGCTGAACGGTTCTACGTTCAAGGGCTCGGATTGCATGTGCTCTACCGTGCGGTCGCCGAGTCTTCCGACGAGCATGACCTGGTCATGCTCGGCTGGCCACAGGCATTTTGGCATCTCGAACTTGTCGGAGGGCCCAACCTGAAGGTCTCACCGTCACCGACAGCCGAAGACCTGCTCGTGCTGTATCTGTCCGCGCCGGTCGATGAGTCCTTGGTCGCAAGGCTCGAAAAGGCCGGCGGCCGGCGGATCGCTCAAGGCGTGTACTGGGACCGATGGGGTGTGACGGTGCAGGACCCCGACGGATATCGGCTTGTCCTGTCCAGCCGCGCCTGGTCCAACGCCACGTAGTCAACCGCACGGCAGATTCTCGACAGAAGGACGCCGAGCGGCTCGCCCCGTGGGTGATGTTCCGTCGGCCGCTGCGCCCCAAAGCCCTCGAACTCGCCGGCTCCCTGACCCGCCATCCGGTCTGGCTCACCCCCGGCGAGAAGCAGAGGGTTGAGCTGACCATCGACCCTGCGTCGTCGAACCATCCACTCTTCATCTGGAACTCCGTCGCGGACGACGGCCGACGGTGACTACCAAATCTACGTCGGCGTCAGCCAACGCGACGCTGACGCGCCCGGACGGTCGTAGACCCGAAAGCCGCGGCGCCACCGCAGCCGGCCCTCGG
>NZ_JBSGJR010000006.1:0-15600 GCF_053605645.1 Micromonospora sp. NPDC003776 | reverse complement strand
GTCCAATCCAAACCCCCCGCCGCCCTCCCCACCCCCGCCGCCCCCCCCGCCGGCCGGTACCCCCCCCCACCGCCGCGCCCCCCCCCCCCCCGGCTCGGGGCGGGGGGGGCCCCCACGCCGGGCTGACCCGCCGGGCCCGCTCCCTGGCCAAGGCCGACTCCGGCCTCGGGCCCCACGACTGGCTCGGGCCAGCGCCGGCTTGAGGTAGCTCCGGAGGCGGACCCGTCTCCGGAGCCGCAGCCCTGGGGAGTGCCTTGAGCGCACATCCTGCGGGTCGCAGCCATCAACGCGCGTCTCGATGACCAGCAGCCCTCGCCAGTCCACGCTCGGGTTTACCCCTTCAGCAGCCGCGCCACATGTTCCACCAGTGCCGATCGGAACCCGTTATGCTCGGGAAGGTCGGTGCCGAAGATCTCCGGGACGTGCAGCAGCGAGTCGACGAGACGCTGGGGGTCGCTGTCAGCCGATGCCGCTGCCGCCTGCAGCCGATCGGCCATCGGGTCGTTCAGGGGAAGGTCTCGCCCCCGCACGTCGCGGCCCCGGGCCACGTACGCCATCCAGGCTGCGACGGCGAGGGTCGCGTACTGCGGCACCTTTCCGGCGGACAGGCGGTCGCGGACGGTGCCGAGCAGCCGGACGGGCAGCTTCTGCGATCCGTCCATGGCGACCTGCTGGGTGCGGTGTCGCAGCGCGGGGTTGGCGAAGCGGGTCAGTACCTGCCGCCGGTATTCGTCGAGATCCAGCCCTTCGGGTACCCGCAGGGTCGGTGCCACATCCTCGACCATGAGTGACGTGGCCGCGGCCGCGAGCCGGTCGTCGCCCAGCGCGGCCGCGATGGTGTCGTACCCGGCGAGGGCGCCCAGGTAGGCCAGCAGGGAGTGGCTCGCGTTGAGCATCCGCAGCTTCACCGCCTCCCAGGCGGCCACGTCGTCGGTCAGCACCGCGCCGGCGCGTTCCCAGGCGGGCCGGTCGGTCGCGAAGTCGTCCTCGATGACCCACTGGCTGAACGGCTCGGCGACCACGACGCCCCGGTCGTCGAGGCCCAGCACCCGGCGGACATCGGCGCGGTCGGCGTCGGTGGTGGCCGGCACGATCCGGTCGACCATGCAGGACGGGAAACGCACCGACGACGCGACCCAGTCGGCGAGCCCGGCCGCCTGCGACGGCGGCAGCGCGTCCACGAAGTCCTGCACCAGCCCACGCAACACCCGGCCGTTTCCGGTCAGGTTGTCGCAGGACAACACGGTGATCGGGGCCCCGCAGCGCGAATGGCGCCGGTGCAGCCCGCGCACCAGTTGACCCACGGTCGTCAGGGGCGGCCGGCCGGCGAGGTCCGCCGCCACCTCCGGATCGGCGCGGTCCAGCCCGCCGGCGCCGTCACGCCGGTATCCCTTCTCGGTCACGGTCAGCGTGACCAGGCGTACGGCGGGGTCGGAGATCAGGTCGACGACCGCCGCCGGGTCGGCGCCGCCGAAGATGACCTCCCGGACGCTGCCGACCACGCGCACCGACGCCGTGTCGGCAGCCCTTTCGAGCACCGAGTAGAGGCCGTCCTGCGGCATCAGCTGCTCGCGTACGGCGGCCGAGCGCTGGGTGACGCCTGCGATGCCCCAGTCGTCGCGGCCGGTCGCCGAGGCGGCCAGCTCGGTGAAGACGGCCTGGTGCGCCCGGTGGAATGCGCCGATCCCGAGGTGCACGATCCCGACGCGTAGTGCGCGCGGGTCGACGGCGGGGCCGGTCCAGCCCCGGCCCGGCCCGGTGACCCTGTCCAGTGCGTCCAGCCCGAGCCGCTGGACCGCCCCCACCTCCCCGCTCACAGCACCGCCCCGAGCTGCCACGGCACGATCTCCTCCCCGCCCAGGCCCATCTCCTCGCTGGCGGTCCGCCGCCCCGAGGCGACGTCCAGCAGCAGGTCGTACACCCGGCGGCCCATCTCCGGCAGCGGCACGCCCTGCTCGACCACCGGTGAGCAGTCCAAATCGATGTCGCCGGCCATCCGGGTGGCCAGCTCGGCGTTGGTGGCGAGCTTGACCGTCGGCACCGGCCGGCTGCCGAAGACCGAACCGCGGCCGGTGGTGAAGCAGATCAGGTTGGCCCCGCCGGCGACCATCCCGGTCACCGAAACCGGGTCGTATCCGGGGGTGTCCATGAACACCAGGCCCGGCCGGGGGATCTGCTCGCCGTACTCGCGGACGGCGGCCAGCGGGCTGTGGCCCGCCTTCGCCACCGCCCCCAGCGACTTTTCCAGGATGGTGGTGATGCCGCCGGCCTTGTTGCCCGGCGACGGGTTCGCGTCGAGTGTGGTGCCCTGCCCGCGGGTGTACTCCTCCCACCACCGGATGCGCGCCATCAGCGCGTCCGCCACTGCAGGGCTGGTGGCGCGTGCGGCCAGCAGGTGCTCCGCCCCGTACACCTCGGGGGTTTCACCCAGCACGCTGGTCGCGCCGGCGGCGACCAGCAGGTCCGACGCGACGCCGAGGGCCGGGTTCGCGGTCAGGCCGGACCAGCCGTCGGACCCGCCGCACTGCAAACCGAGCACCAGTTCCGCCACGTCGACCTCGGTACGCGCCGCGCCGGCCAGGTCGCCCATCATGCCGCGGACCAGTTCCACGCCGCGCTGCACGGCCGACGACGTCCCGCCCAGCTCCTGAATGGTGTACGACGACACCGGCACGTGGTCGGCGACGCCGAGGTCGGCCATCAGGCCGGCCACGGTGTTGACCTCGCAGCCGAGCCCGATCACCACCAGTCCGCCGATGTTCGGGTTGCGCGCGTACCCGGCCAGGGTGCGCCGTAGCAGGTCCCAGCCCTCGCCCTGGGCGGCCATGCCGCAGCCGGTGCCGTGGGTCAGGGCGACCACCCCGTCGACGCCGTCGACGTCCTCGGCCAGGTCCTCGGTGAGCCGGGCCACCTTGCGCGCTACGGTCGCCGAGCAGTTGACGGTGGTCAGGACCCCGATGTAGTTGCGGGTGGCCACCCGGCCGTCCGGCCGGCGGTAGCCGTGGAACGTGCGGCGCAGGTCGGCGGGCAGCCCCGCCGCGGACATCGGCGCCGTCTGCGCGGCCCGCGCGGCGGCGTCCTCCGGCATGCCGAGGTTGTGCACGTGCACGTGCTCGCCCGCCCGCACGTCGGTGAGGGTACGCCCGATGACCTGGCTGTATTTGCGCACCAGCGTCCCGGCGGGCAGGTCCCGCAGCGCGACCTTGTGCCCGGCGGGCAGGTCACCGCGCAGCGTCACCTCGCCGGCCCCGCGCACCGCGACGGCCGCCCCGCCCGGCATCGCCGTGGTCGCCACCGCGACGTCATCGCCCTCGTTCAGCACCACCAGGCTCATCCCGACACCTCCACTCCGGTTCGCGTGACCAGCCGGCGGGACTCGGCGAGTGCTGGCAAGTATCCCGTGCCGCCGTGGCCACGCAGCGACAGCGCGGCCGCGGCCGCGCCCAGCCGTACCGCGTCGGGCAGGCCGTCGCCGAGGGCCAGCCGGGCGGCGACGGTCCCGGCCAGCACGTCGCCGGCGCCGGTCTGGTCGACGATCTGCTCGGCGGGATACGCGGGAATCTCGGTCCGCTGCCCGCCGTCGTCCAGCAGCACACCGTCGGCGCCCCGGGTGAGGGCGACCGCTTCCGCGCCGAGCGCGCGGAACGCGGCGCACGTATCGCCGGGAACCGTCACCGTGGAGCCGAGCAGCGCCGCCGTCTCGCGCGGCCACGCTGGCGTGACCAGCCGCGCGTGCGGTGCCAGCGCCCGCAGGTGGCCGGCGGCGGTGTCCGCGTCGACGAGTCGTGGCCGCCAGTTGGGGTCGTAGATGAAGCATCGGGCGGCGCGCGCGGCCACCTGGACCGCCTCGAACGTCGTGGTGGAGATCGCGCACGCCACGCCGCTGGACAGCACCACACCCGCGCGCCCGGCGAGGTCCTGCGGCACATCGTCGGCAGACAGGCAGGAACCGGCGCTGCCACGCCGGACGTAGAGGAACTCCCGTTGTCCGGACGGGTCGGCGTGCTGCAGGTAGAGGCCGTGCTGACCGCGGGTGCGGATCAGGCGGGACGTGTCGACGCCGAGGCCGGCCACCCGCGCCACCAGCTCGTCGCCCAGCTCATCGTCGGGCACCCGGGCCAGTAGGCAGGTGTGCGCCCCGGCGGCCGCGGCGGCGGCCGCTGCGTTCAGCGCGTCTCCGGAGAAACCCAACCGCAACGTCGCGCCGTCGCGCAGCGGTTCCAGCGCGGTCAGTTCGACCAGGATCTCGCCGAGAACGAGCACGTCCGGGGCGGTGCCGCTGGTTACCACGGCTGCACCGTGCCGTTTTCGAGCCGATTCATCGCGGGGGAGTAGGGGAGGCGGGCTGCCGCCGCCTGGTCAAAGTTCACCCCGAGGGCTGGCACCTCGCCCGCGTGCAGGTTGCCGTCGGCGTCAGTGACCTTCATGCCGCTCCTCGAAGTCCGCCAGCAGCGACCGCAACCGGTCAGCTGCGCCCGGGCGTAGCAGGTCGCTGCCGACCCCGACTGCGCAGGCGCCGGCCCGCAGCCAGTCCGGCACCGCCTCAAGGACGATCCCGCCGGTGGGTACGAGGGCCGCGTCCGGCAGCAGTTGCCGCACGCTGACCAGGAAACCCGGGCCGCCGACGTGGGCGGGGAACACCTTCACCGGCCCCTGCGCGGCGGCCGCCGCCACCTCGCCCGGCGTGAACGCGCCCTCCAGAAAGGGCAGCCCCGCGATCTGCGCGACCGCCCGTACGTCGGGCGCCGGCCACGGGCTGACCAGAAACTGCGCGCCCGCCTCCACCGCCTGGGTGGCCAGCGCCCCGCTCGTGACGGTGCCGAGGCCGACCAGTGCTCCATTGGGCGCGCCGCGAAGTGCGTCCCGGACGGCGCTGGCCCAGCCCGGGGTCGTCGCGGTCAACTCGACCACCCGCAGACCGTGGCCGAACATCGTGGCGGTGGCGGCCGCGGCCTCGGCCGCAGTGGGCAGCCGGAGCACCGGCAGGACGCGCTGGTGCCGCAGCACGGCGATCAAGCCGCTCACGAGTCCGGCTCCTCCTTGACCCGGGCGACCAGCTGGGTCGGGTTGACGTAGCGCAGGCTGATCACGAGCAGCACCAGCATCATCGACGTGTAGATGATCGCCATCGCGTCGACCGACTGTTGGGCCCGGATGCCGGCCGCAGACATCGAGTAGTAGAGGGCGACGACGAGCGTCTGCGAGTCCGGGCCGGCGGTCAGGAAGGTCAGCTCGAACATGCCGACGGTCCGGACCAGGACGAGGATGGCCGAGGCGAGCATCCCGGGCAGCAGCAGCGGCGCCAGCACCCGAAGGAACACCGACCACAGCCCGGCGCCGCACATCCGGGCGGCGCTTTCGATCCGCGGGTCGATCTGCTCGATGAACGGCGTCATCGTGAGGATCACGAACGGCACCGACGGCACGAGGTTCGCCAGTACGACGCCCGAGAGGTGCCCGGCGAGGCCGAACTTGTACAGCACCGTCGCCAGCGGGATGCCGTAGGTGATCGGCGGCATCAGGATCGGCAGCAGGAAGACCAGGTACGCCAGCCGCTTGCCGGGGAAGTTGCGCCGGGCCAGCACGTACGCCGCCGGCACCCCGACCAGCAGCGACACGGCCACGACCAGCAGGGAGACCTGCAGGGTGACGACGATGACGTCGAAGAGCGCGAACTCGTTCCACGCCTGCCCGTACCACTTGGTGGTGTAGCCGTCCGGCAGCCAGGTGTCGAACCAGCGCTGGCCGAACGAGCTGACCAGGACGGATCCGACGACGCCGAGCAGGTTGAGGAAGAAGAAGACGACCGCGCCCCAGACCAGCCACGCGGCGGGACGCGCGACCAGCCGCCGCCGGGGCCGACCCCCGCCCGTGGTGGTGGCGCCGGGACGGATCTCGGTGACGGTGCTCATCAGCCCTTACCCCCCGTCGATCCGGTGTACAGCCGCGTGCGGCCCAGCAGCACCACCGCGATGACGGCCAGCTCGATCAGGCCCATGATCATGGCGATGGCGGACGCGTACGGGTAGTCGTACTGCTCGTAGGCCGCCTGGTATGCGGCGATGGAGATGACGCGGGTCTCGCCGGCCGGGTTGCCGACCAGCACGGCCGACGGGAACACGCTGAAGGCCAGCACGAACGTCAGGCAGAACGTGGTGGCCAGCCCCGGTGCCAGCAGCGGCAGGGTGATCATGCGGAACCGTTGCCACCAGCCCGCGCCCAGCGTGGCCGCCGCCCGCTCCAGCGTCGGGTCGATGCCGGTGAGGTAGGACAGCACGAGCAGGAAGGCGAAGGGGAACCCGGTGATGATGAGCGAGAAGAAGACGCCCCAGTAGTTGTGTACCAGCCGCACCGGTTCGTCGCTCAGGTGCAGCGCCATCAGCACCCGGTTGAACCAGCCGGTCGGGCCGAGGAAGTTGAGCAGTCCCTGGGCGGTCAGCACGGTGCCCAGCGTGATGGGTACGACCAGCAGGATGGTGACCAGTCGCTTGCCGCGGAACCGCCCCCGCATCCGGTAGGCGATCGGCACCGAGGCCAGCACGTTGAGCAGCGCCGCCGGCAGCGCGATACCCAGGGTGATCCACATCGTGTCCCGCTGGTACGCGTCGCCGAAGAAGCGCGCGTAGTCGCTGAGCGGGCCGCCCTTGGTGGGTTGGAAGGACAGGCCGAGCCCGTAGAAGAACGGGTAGAGGAACAGCAGGACGACGAAGAGCGCTGCTGGCACGAGCAGCCACAACTGCGCGTCGACGCCACGTTCGGCCAAGCGGTGCCGCCAGTGCGCCCGAGGAGACTCCGGCGCACCGGCGGACGGCGCCGGACGGGTAGCGGTGGCACTCATCCGACCAGCCCCGGTTCCTGCACCGCCGTGTCCACCGGCTCGCCGGGCGCCACGGCGGGCCGTTCGTGCGGGTCGGCCGGGAAGACCAGCAGCCGGTGCGGCGCCACGAGCAACGACACCGCGTCGCCGGGGGCGACGCGCTTCTCGGTGCGGACGTGGACCTGCAGGCCCGACGCGGTCCGGGCCTCAGCCGCCAACTCCCGGCCCTGGTACTCGACCACCTCGATCTCGGCGGCCACCCCGTCCGGCGCACCCGGGGCGTCCACCCGGACGTCCTCCGGGCGTACCCCGGCGACCACCGCGTCACCCGGGTCGATCTCACCGACCGGGTCGCCGACGAGCCGCAACCCGTCCGCCTCCACCGTCACCTGCCCGTCCTGCACCGATGTGGCGCGCGTCCGCCACAGGTTGCGGTAGCCCATGAAATCGGCGACGTGCCAGTTTCCCGGTCGGGTGTGCAGTTCCTGGGGCGACCCGATCTGCTGCACCCGGCCGCCCCGGAGCACGACCAGGCGGTCGGCCAGGGACAGCGCCTCCTCCTGGTCGTGCGTCACGTAGACCGTGGTCAACCCCAGCGACTGGTGCAGCCGGCGGATCTCGGTGCGCATCTCCAGCCGGAGCTTGGCGTCGAGGTTGCTCAACGGCTCGTCCATCAGCACCAGCGACGGTTCGAGCACGACCGCCCGCGCGATCGCCACCCGCTGCTGCTGCCCACCGGAGAGCTGGCCGGGCAGCTTGTCGGCGTGCTCCTCCAAGCGGACGAGACGGATCGCCTCCGCCGTACGCCGGCGGATCTCGTCCTTCGGCAGCCGCCGCATCCGCAGCCCGAACGCGACGTTGGCGCGCACGGACATGTGCGGGAACAGCGCGTAGCTCTGGAACACCATCCCGAAGCCGCGCCGTTCCGGCGGCAGGGTGTCGACCCGGCGCTCGTCCTGCCAGATGCTGCCCCCGGTCAGGGGCAGCAGTCCAGCCAGACAGTTCAGGGCGGTGGACTTACCGCACCCCGAGGGCCCGAGCAGGGCGATGAACTCACCGGCCCGGATGGTCAGGTTGAGGTCGCTGAGCGCGTCCTGGCTACCGAAGCGGCGCGACACACCGTCGAGCCGCAGTTCGGAGAAGCCTGACGTCCCCGTGGTCATCCCTGCTTCACCTTCCCGCCGCCGACCTCCCGGTCCCAGCGGTCGAACGCCGTGACCAGGGCCTTCGCGTCCAGCGGCACCTCGGTCGGGTTGTTGGCGATCAGCGCGTCGTACTCCGGCCGGCCGAAGTTCTTGATGGCGTCCTGGCTCTTCTGCGGCGCCATCGACAGCTCGACTCCCTTGACGGCCGGCCCCGGGTAGAAGTAGCCGTCGTCGAACGCCTTGGCCTGCTGCTCGGGCGTGAGCATGAACTTCAGCAGCGCGAGGACGGCGGCCTGGGTGTCGGTCGAGACCCCCTTCGGGATGACGGCGTAGTGCGCGTCGGTCACCCAGTGGAAGCCCCGCATCGGGCTGACCTTGGCCTCCTTGGGCACCGTTCCGAGCACCCGCGGGTTGATGTCCCAGCCGGTGGTGGAGGCGATCACGTCGACTGACCCGTTGGCGAGGTTCTTCATCGTCTCGGTCGTGCCGCTGGGGTAGTAGTCGACGTACTGGTTGAGCTCCTTCAGGTAGGCCCAGGTCTTGTCCCACCCGTTGACCGGGTCCTTCGGGTCCTTGTCCCCGAGGATGTAGGGCAGGCCCATCAGGAAGGTGCGTCCCGGCCCGGAGTTCGACGGGCGGGCGTACTGAACCTTGCCCTTGTGCGCCTTGGCGTAGGCGAGGAGTTCCTCCGCGCTGGTGGGCGGGTTCGGGACCTTCGCCGGCAGGTACTCCAGCAGCGGACCGGACGGGTAGTAGGTGACGGTGACGCCCGCGTTGCCGGCGAGCTTCTGCATGGCGGCGGCCGGTTCCTGGTAGTCCTTCATGCCGGGCAGCCGGTCGGCGTACGTGGGCAGCAGGTCCATCCACAGGTTCTGGTCGATGCCGGCCGCGAGGCCGTCCACGCCGGTCAGGACCAGGCCGATGTCGACCCGGTTGGCGTTCTGCTGGGCCTTGATCTTGCCGGCCAGCTCAGGGGCGGGCGACTTGGAGTAGGTGACCCGGGAGATGATGTCCGGGTTCTTCTGCACGAACTCGTCGATCATCCCCTGCGTCAGCTGCAGGTTGCCCGCCACGTCCAGGACGTTGAGGGTGACGGCCTTCTTCGGCTTGTCCGGGACGGGGCCGGTGCTGTCGCCGCTGTTGCCACCGGAGGCGTCCGGCGCTCCACAGCCGACGGCGAAGGTGAGCACGGACGATGCGGTGGCGATCAGAGCGCTCCGCCGAGTGATGCCCATGAGAGGTCCCTTTCTCGGTCACCCCTGGAACGCGAGACCGTGGCCCTGCGCGCCCCAGGGGAGGTGGTGGTGGTCAGATGGTCGGCGCGACCCCGGTGGAGCCGCGCACGAGAAGTTCGGTCGGCAGTTCCCGGCGCGTGTTGCGCACGCTGCCGGGCTGCAGCAGCAGGGTCAGCAGCAGGTCGACCGCGGCGCGTCCGGCCTGTTCCTTGGCGACGGAGACGGTGGTGAGCGCCGGGGAGGACATCGTGGACATCTGGATGTTGTCGACGCCGATCACGCTGATGTCCTGCGGCACGTGGACGCCGCGGTCGCGTAGGCGGCTGAGCAGGCCGAGGGCCATCACGTCGTTGTAGGCGATGACGGAGGTGACACCGGAGGCGATGACGAGATCCGCCGCCGCAATGCCACCCTCGAAGTACGGCGGGAAGTGGCCGGCGACGAACAGTTCCATCCCCGCAGCGGTGGTCGCGCTGCGCAGGGCGCGCACCCGGTCCCGGTTGGACCAGGAGGCACGCGGCCCGCCGACCCAGGCGACCCGCTGGTGTCCGAGTGCCTGGAGATGGGCGACGGCCTGCCGCACGCCGTCGGCGCTGTCGAAGACGATGGACGGGATGTTGCCGAAGCGACGGTTGACCATGACGAGCGTGGTGTGCTCGGCCAGGTCCCGGATCTCGTCCTCGCGCGCCCGTGGGGAGCAGAGAATGAGCCCGTCGACCTGCTTGGCGAGGGCGCGGACCAGCCCGACCTCGGCGGCCGGGTCCTCGTCGGTGTCGGCGAGGAACACGGCGTAGTCCGCCTCCCGCGCCTTGGCCTGCACGCCCTTCACCACGCTGGGGAAGAAGGGGTTGGCCAGGTCCGGAACGATCAGCCCCAGGTTGCCGGTGCGGCCGGTGATCAGACCTCGAGCGGCGCGGTTGGGTGCGTAACCGAGTCGCTCCGCCGTCCGCAGGACCCGCTCACGGGTGGCGGCGTTGACCATCTCGGGCGTGGACAGCGCCCGGGACACCGTCGAGGCCGACACACCGGCCTCGCGCGCCACCTCTCGGATCGTCGCTCGCACGGCTTGCCTCCTCGGTCCCGTGAACGGCGTGCCTCGCAGTCTGAAACCGATTGCAGTCTTGTGTCAATACTCGGCTACTTGAATGTTTCCGGTCCTCGATGATGCCGCTCTTGTACGCCGACGACCCCGGGTGCAATCCTTTGCAGAAGTTGTTCCGCCCTAGGCGCCAAGGAGAGTTGCGTGGCACAGCTGCGTCTGCATCCCGACCGAGCCCTGCCAGCCGGAGACGACGTGCGCGCGGTCGCCCGCCGGATCTACCAGTCGACCCAGGGGCTTCCGCTGCTGTGCATGCACGGGCACGTCGACGCCGCGGTGTTCGCCGACGACGCGCGCTTCTCCGACCCGGCCCACCTGCTGGTCGTCCCCGACCACTACGTGACCCGGATGCTGGTCTCCCAGGGCGTGGCGCTGGAGGACCTCGGCGTCGCCCGGGTCGACGGCGGCGCGGTCGAGACCGACCCCCGGCAGATCTGGCGGCGCTTCTGCGCCCACTGGCACCTCTTCCGCGGCACCCCCAGCCGCTACTGGCTCGAACACGAGATCGCCGAGGTGCTCAAGATCGACGTGGCCCCCGGACCGGACACCGCCGATCTGCTCTACGACCTCATCGAGGCCCGCCTGGCCGAGCCCGGGTTCCGGCCCCGGGCGCTCCTGGACACCTTCAACATCGAGCTGATCTCCACCACCGATCCCGCCACCTCCCCGCTCGCCGACCATGCCCGGCTCGCGGACGCGGGATTCGGCGCGCGGATCGTCCCGACGTTCCGCCCCGACGCGCTGACCCACGTCAACACCGCCGGCTGGGCCGCTCGGGTGCGCCAGCTCCAGGAGCTCTCCGGCGCGGACACCGGGGACTACGACGGATTCCTCGCGGCGCTGCGCAGCCGGCGGGAAGCGTTCATCGCGGCCGGGGCGCGGGCCACCGACCACGGGCACCTCACCGCCACCATCGAGCCCCTGCCGGCCGGCGAGGCGAGGCGGATCTACCGCGAGGCGTGCCAGGGCGGCGTCAGCGCCGAGGCGGCCGCCGCCTTCGCCGGCCACCTGCTGTACGAGATGGCCCGGATGTCCTGCGACGACGGGCTGGTCATGCAGATCCACCCCGGAGTGCGACGAGACTACGACGACGCCATTCACGCCGCGTTCGGCTCCGACAAGGGATTCGACATCCCGGTGGCGACCGAGTTCACCCGGGCGCTGCGGCCGGTGCTCAACGACTTCGGACACGACCCGAGGTTCCGGCTCGTGCTCTTCACCGTCGACGAGTCCGTCTACTCCCGCGAGCTCGCCCCGCTCGCCGGGGTCTACCCGTCGGTCCGGCTCGGGGCGCCGTGGTGGTTCCTCGACAGCCCCGACGGCATGCGCCGCTTCCGGGAACTCGTGACCGAGACCGCGGGCTTCTACAACACCTCGGGCTTCGTCGACGACACCCGCGCGTTCCTGTCCATCCCGGCGCGGCACGACCTCGCCCGGCGCATCGACGCCGGCTACCTGGCCCGCCTCGTCGTGGAGCACCGGCTCGCCGAGGAGGAGGCCGTCGAGACGGCCGTCGACCTGGCGTACCGCCTGCCGCAGCAGGCGTACGCTCCCGCGCGCCCGGCCGCGTGAGGCAGGCCCCGCTGACCGCAACACCTCCCGGCCCGGTCAGCCGGCAGGTCGTCGCGACGATTCCGCCCGCAGTGCGCAGGGGAGACTTCTGACCGTCGTGAACTACGCGCGTTGACGTGCCGGTGGCGCCGTGGACTCCCGGACCACGAGACGGGTCGGCAGGACCGGCGAGGCGCCCCGGTGCGCCGGCACTCCCCGCAGCTGAGCGAGCAACTCGCGCACCGCCGCGGTGCCCAGCGCACGCAGCGGAGCGGCGACGGTCGTCAACGCCGGGCTGCAGAAGTCAGCGCCGAAAATGTTGTCGAAGCCGACGACGCTCACCTGCTCCGGTACCCGGACGCCGGCCCGCTGCAGGCCGCGCAGCACACCGATCGCCAGCAGGTCGTTGTAGGCCACCACCGCAGTCGTCGGGTTGGCCCGCAGGTCGTGGACCGCCGCCGTTCCCCCCGCCACCGTCGGCGGGTACGGGCCCAGGCGCCGGACCTTCAGGTTCAGCTCCACCGTGGCCTCGCGTAGCGACGTCCAGCGCATGCCGTCCGCCCAGGACGCCTCGGGACCGGCGAGGTAGGTGATCGAGCGGTGCCCGAGCGCCGCCAGGTGCTCGGCAGCACGTCGCATGCCGCGAGCATTGTCGATGGTCACGCTGGCCACGTCGGCGACGGACCGGTTGAGCACCACCATGGGCCGTTGTTTGGCCACCATCCGGATCGCCGAATCCGACATGCGGGACGTGCCGAGAACGAACCCCTCCACGATGGGTACCGCGCGCTCGATGGCCTCCCGCTCGAGCCGCGCCTGCTCCTGCGTGTCGGTGAGCAGCATCGTGAAGGACGCTTCGGCGGCCGCCGCCTCCGCGCCCCGGATGACCTCGAAGTACACCGGGTTGGTGACGTCCGGGACCACGAGCCCGATCATCGAGGTGCGGCCCGTCGGCAGCGCCCGGGCGATCGGATTCGCCCGGTAGCCCAGCCGTGCGGCAGCCTGACGGATCCGCTCGGCCGTGTCAGCGTTCACCCGGCCCGGCCGCGAAAACGCCCTCGACACCGTCGACGGCGCCACGCCGCACTCGCGGGCGACGTCGTAGATCGTCGGCGCCGGCGCAGGGTGCCGCTGTTCAGGGACCACAGGCACCTCCTGGTGGATGCACGGCCGATGTTCGCACCCGCGGACCCGAAGCGCCACGGCCCGCAGCCCACCGGAACGCGCCACGAGCGGCGGGCCTGCTCCGATCGACGACAACATATGGCAACCGATTGCCGTCACGCCGGGGCGCTGCTCAACTGACAGTCACGACCCGCCAGCGAGCAGCCGGGCAGCTCGGCCGACCGCCCCGGCCTGCCGCTCCCATCGCGCTGGTCGATCAGGGGGAGCAGGCGGCCACTCTGACGCCCTCTCCGCCTGCCCGCTCTCGTTCTTCTCGCCGGAAACCCGCCGGAAGATGGAGGTTCATGTGAGAACACCACGCAGACTGCTCTCGGGCATGCTGAGTCTGGGCCTGGTCGCCGCCGGAGTCGTCGGCGCGGCGTCGCCGTCGGCGGCGGCGGACCTACCCTGGATGGACCGGTCGCTCGCACCGCAGGTACGCGCGGAGCTGCTCATCAACGCGATGACGTTCGAGCAGAAGGTCCAGCAGATCGCGATGAAGCCGGTGCCGAACACCAACATCCCCGGCTGCGACTTCTCACCAGGGGGCCGGCACGTGGAGGGGATCGCGGAACTGCGGATCCCGACGTTGCGGATGACCAACGGCCCGTTCGGTGGCGGCGACTGCCTGGTGGCGCCCACGTCCACCGGCCTGACCAGCGCGTTGTCGGTCGCCTCGTCCTGGGACCCCAAGGCCTCCGCCACGTGGGGCGACATCCTCGGCGAGGAAACCCGCGCCAGCGCCCACAACGTGCTGTTGACCCCCGGCATCAACCTGGGACGGATCGCCAACGCCGGCCGCAACTTCGAGTACTTCGGCGAGGACCCGTACCTCGCCGGGGTCATGTCGGTCGCCCAGGTCAACGCGGTACAGGCGCACGGCGTGCAGTCGGTCGCCAAGCACTACGCGGCGAACGAGCAGGAAACCCAGCGGCAGCGCATGGACACCGTCGTCGACGACCGCACGATGCACGAGCTGTACCTGCTGCCGTTCGAGATGACCGCCCGGGACGCGAACCTGGCGTCGGTCATGTGCTCCTACCCGCACCTGAACGGCGTGTACGCCTGCGAGAACACGACGCTGCTGAAGGACTGGCTCCGCGGCGACCTGGGCTTCGACGGATACGTCATGTCCGACCGCGGCGCCACCCACAGCACCGCCCCGGCGATCAAGGCCGGACTCGACCTCGAGTTCGCCAGCCCCCGCTGGTTCACCCCCGAGCTGATCCGCGCCGCCCTCGACGCCGGCGACATCGTCATCGGCGACATCGACCAGATGCTTCGCCGCCGCTACACGGTGATGTTCGAGCTCGGCCAGTTCGACGATCCCGTCGACTCGCTCACACCCATCGACTTCGCCACCAACGGGCAACGGGTGCGGGACCTCGGGGAGCAGGGCAGCGTGCTGCTGAAGAACGGGCACCACACCCTGCCCCTGGCCGCGAAGGCGCTCGACTCCGTGGCGTTGATCGGCCCGGACGCCTTCGCCGGCCAAGCCAAGTTCAACTCCCAGGGTCCCTCGGACACCATCGTGGTGACCGCGCCGTACACGGTGACCCCGCAGCAGGGCCTGGAGAACTCGCTGCACACCCTCGGTTCATCCGCGGCCGTCACGTACAACAACGGAACCGACCTCGCCGCCGCGGCGGCTCTGGCCGCCCGGTCGGACGTCGCCGTCGTCATGGTCGGTGACTTCTCCCGCGAGGGAGTCGACCGGCCCAGCCTGTCACTCCCGGTGGTCAACGGGGTCGACCAGAACGCACTCATCTCGGCCGTCGTGGCCGCCAACCCGAACACCGTCGTCGTGCTCAAGGACGGCGGCCCGGTGCTGATGCCGTGGCTGGACAAGGTGCCGGCGGTGCTTGAGGCGTGGTACCCGGCTCAGGAGGACGGCAACATCGTCGCCGATCTGCTGTTCGGCGTCGCCAACCCGTCCGGCAAGCTGCCGATCACCTTCCCCAGCCAGGAACGGGAGGGCGCGAACGCCACGCCGGAACAGTGGCCCGGCGTGGACCCCGACGGCGACGGCAACCTCACCGCCACCTACAGCGAAGGCCTGAAGATGGGCTACCGCTGGTACGACGCGAACAATGCGAAGCCGGCCTTCCCGTTCGGATTCGGCCTCTCCTACACCGACTTCGAAATGTCGAAGCTCGTGGTCACGCCACAGACGACCGACGGCACCAAACCCATCCAGGTCCAGTTCTTCGTCGAGAACACGGGACACGTGGCGGGCGCCGAGGTCGCCCAGGTCTACCTCCGTCTGCCCTCTGGCGCCGCAGAACCGGCCAAGCGGCTCGTGGCGTTCGAGAAGGTCCAGCTCAATCCCGGGGAGAAGAAGCGGGTCCAGTTGACGATCGACCCGGCCGCCTCGAACCACCCGCTGTCGGTGTGGGACACCCCGAACGACGCGTGGACGACCGTCGACGGGACCTACCAGATCTACGTCGGCAACTCCTCGGCCAACCTGCCGCTCACCGACTCGATCACGCTGCGCCAGCCACCTGGCCACTGACCTGCGCTAACCACGTGGCGGGTGGGGCCCCCCCCCGGGGGGGGGCCACCCCCCCGGACGAGAACACCACCCCA
>NZ_JBSGJR010000005.1:0-42894 GCF_053605645.1 Micromonospora sp. NPDC003776 | reverse complement strand
GGCGGTCAGGCTTGATCCCTCCGCGAGCCGGGCTGCCCGGAAACCCTTCGGTGGGCGCTCTCCGTCGTTTCGCTTGGAGAGATCAAGGGGGTACCTGGGGCGGCTTGAGTGACCGCTTCGGGTGCGAATCCACAGGCGTGACTGCGTGGGCGTGGTGGCCGTGGCGGCGGATCTCCCCAGTGTGGGGGAGTCGGCGGGTGTGGCGGGGCGGGACAATGGGTGCGTGAAGGTGCCGGGGGTGGTGCGGCCGCTGGTGCGGGGGAGCACCTGGCGGCGCGGGGTGTTCCTGCTGCTCGGCGGGGTGCTCGCGCTGCCGTACGCGCTGCTCGCGGCGACCTTCGTCCAAATGCTCGGCAACGACGGGGTGCCCCGGCCGGTGGGGTTCGGGCTGCTGCTGGTGGGTGCCGCGATCGCGGCGGTGCCGGTGTTCCTCGCCGGCAGCCGGGCGCTGGAGATCGCCGCCGCCCGGGCGCTGCTCGCGGTCGACCTGCCGGAACCGGCGGTGGGCCACCGGGTCGACCGGGAGACCCGGCTGCGCGCCGCGCTCTGGATCGCCCTGCACCTGGTCAGCGGCGGGCTGGTGCTGTTCGCGGCGATCAGCGCGTTCCCGATGGCGCTGGTGTTCCTCGCCGGCCAGTTCGGGCTCGACACCGGCGCGACCGCCGACGACGCCATCGGCCCGCTGAGCCCGGACAACCCGGTCGCGGCGGCGCTGGCCGGGGTGGCCGTGCTCGTCGGCCTCGGGTACGCGGTGGCCGGGCTGGGTGCGCTCGCCGCGTCGATGGCCCCGGTGCTGCTCGGCCCCTCGCAGGGCGAGCGGATCGCCGCCCTGGAGGCGCGGACCGCCCGGCTGGCCGAACGTAACCGGCTGGCCCGGGAGCTGCACGACTCGGTCGGGCACGCGCTGACCGTGGCCACCCTGCAGGCCGGCGCCGCCCGGGAACTGCTCGACGCCGACCCCGAGTTCACCCGGCGGGCGCTGTGCGCCATCGAGGAGACCAGCCGGCACGCGATGGACGACCTGGACCACGTGCTCGGGCTGCTCCGGGAGAGCGACGCCGAGCGGGCTCCCGTCGCGCCGCAGCGGACGCTCGGCCAGCTCGACCGGCTGGTCGCCGACACCCGGGCCGCCGGCCTGGCGGTGGACGCGCAGGTCAGCGGGGCGGTCGGCGGGCTGCCCGCGGTGGTGTCCCGGGAGGGCTACCGGATCGTGCAGGAGGGGCTGACCAACGCGGCCCGGCACGGCCGCGGCGCGGTGACGCTGCGGGTCGACGTACCCCCGGACGGTCTGGAGATCGAGCTGGTCAACGGCCTGCGCGGCCGGACCGGGCCGGGTGGCGGGGGGCGCGGCCTGGACGGCATGCGGGAGCGGGTGCTGCTGCTCGGCGGGCGGCTCGACGCCGGCCCCGACGGTGACCGCTGGCGGGTACGGGCCTCGCTGCCGGTGCCCAGGGGGGAGGCTGTGTGAGCATCGACGTGCTGATCGTCGACGACGACGAGTTGATCCGGGTCGGGCTGCGGGCGATCATCGACGCCCAGCCCGACCTGCGGGTGGTCGGTGAGGCGGCGGACGGCGCGGAGGTGCCGCCGCTGGTGGCGAAGCTGCGCCCCCGGGTGGTGCTGATGGACGTGCGGATGCCGGCCATCGATGGCATCCAGGCCACCCGGCGGTTGCTCGCCACCTCCGCCGACCCGCCCCGGGTGCTGGTGGTCACCACGTTCGCCAACGACGAGTACGTCTACGAGGCGCTGCGCGCTGGGGCCAGCGGCTTCCTGCTCAAGCGGGCCCGCCCGGCTGAGGTGGTGGAGGCGATCCGGGTGGTGGCGGCGGGGGAGTCCCTGCTCTTCCCGGCGGCGATCCGCCAGCTCGTCGGGGCGTACGGGGGCCGGGGCGGGGACGGGCTGCGCGCGGCGCGGCTCACCGAGCGGGAGGCCGAGGTGCTGCGCCTGATGGCCACCGGCCTGTCCAACACCGAGATCGCCGAGCGGCTCGTGGTCGGGGTGGAGACGGTGAAGACGCACGTCGGCAACGTCCTGGCGAAGCTGGGCGTCCGGGACCGGACCCAGGCGGTGATCGCGGCGTACGAGTCGGGCTTCGTGGTGCCGACCGGTTGACCGTCCCCCCGCCGGGGGAGCGGGTCCCTCCCGGCGCGGGAGGATCGCCGCGGCGGGTCCGGCGAGGGTGGAACCATGACCACCACATCGATGAAAATCGCGCCCCTGGCCGCCGGCTGGCTCGGCCTGTGGGGCGTGGTCGCCCTGATCGGCACGCTCACCGGTCGCGGCTACCCGTTCGGCACCCACGATTCGTTCGGCGAGGCCAGCCTGCTGCGGCTGCTGCCGGACCGGTACGGCCCGCCGGTCTTCGCCGCGGTGCTGCTCGGCGCTGCGGTCACCGCCCTGGCCATGGTCAACACCGCCCGCCCGTCCCGGCCGCTGCGGGCCCTTCTGCTCGGGTACGGCTGGGCCGTGGCGGCCGTGCTGGCCGTGGTGGTGCCGGACGTCCGGGTGCTGGTCATGCTCGGCTATTTGCCGATGCTGATCATCGGGGCGCCTTTCGGCTGGCCGCCGGTCGACTACTCGCGGATCTTCGACTGGACCCTCGCGGCGAAGTTCTCCGCCCTGGCCGCCGGGGTGCTGCTCGCCGCCGCCGTGCTGGCCTGGCAGCGGCGTACCGCCGGGGCCTGCGCGGCGTGCGGCCGGGACGGCGACGAGGCCGGCTGGACGACCCCGGCGGCCGCCGCCCGGTGGGGCCGGTGGGCGGCGTGGGTCGCCGCCGCGATTCCCCTGGTGTACGCCGCCACCCGGTTCGCCTGGGTGGTCGGCGTCCCGCTCGGCATCTCCCGGGAACTCCTCACCGACCTGCACGAGACGGGAGCGGTCTGGGCCGGGGCCGGCCTCGGGGCGTTCGCCACGGTCGGCGCGGTGCTCACCTTCGGCCTCGTCCAGCGCTGGGGTGAGGTCTTCCCGCGCTGGCTGCCCGGGCTGGGTGGCCGGCGGGTGCCGCCGCTGCTCGCCGTCGTCCCGGCCACCCTGGTGGCGATCGCGGTGACCGCCGGCAGCCTCGGCGAACTGGCCGCCCCCGCCTTCTGGCACCTCGGCCGGTTGAGTTCGGCAACCGCGCCGATGCTGCTGTGGCCGCTCTGGGGACCGGCGCTGGGCGCGGCCACCCTGGCGTACCACCTGCGCCGGCGCCGGGCCTGCGTCCGCTGCCGCCGGCCGTGGCCGGGTCCGATCCCCACGGCGTGATCCGGAAGTGGGCACGCGGTCACCCGGGCGAGATAGCGTTGGCCGGGTGACCGCACCCAACCAGGTTTCCCCGGTCCCGCCCACCGACCTGCCGGGCACGCTCGGCGCGCTGCGGGCGTCCGGACATCACTACCGCACGGTCAAGCAGGAGATCCGCGACAACCTCCTCGCCCGGATGCGTTCCGGCGCGGAGCGCTTCCCGGGCATCGTCGGCTACGAGGACACGGTGCTGCCGGAGGTCGAGCGGGCCCTGCTCGCCGGCCACGACATGGTGCTGCTCGGCGAGCGCGGCCAGGGCAAGACCCGGCTGATCCGCTCGCTGGGCGCGCTGCTGGACGAGTGGACGCCGGTGATCCCCGGCTCGGTGCTCAACGAGCACCCGATGCACCCGCTCACCCCGGCCTCCCGCGCGCTGGTCGCCGAGCGCGGCGACGAGCTGCCGATCGGCTGGCTGCACCGGTCGATGCGGTACGGCGAGAAGCTGGCCACCCCGGACACCAGCGTCGGTGACCTGATCGGCGACGTCGACCCGATCCGGCTGGCCCAGGGGCGTACCCTCGGCGACCCGGAGACCATCCACTTCGGACTGGTGCCGCGCACCAACCGCGGCATCTTCGCCGTCAACGAGTTGCCCGACCTGGCCGAACGGATCCAGGTGGCGCTGCTCAACGTGCTGGAGGAGCGGGACATCCAGGTCCGCGGCTACCAGCTGCGGCTGCCGCTGGACCTGCTGCTGGTGGCCAGCGCCAACCCGGAGGACTACACCAACCGGGGCCGGATCATCACCCCGCTCAAGGACCGCTTCGGCGCGGAGGTCCGTACCCACTACCCGGTCGACCTCGACCTGGAGCTGGCGCTGATCCGGCAGGAGGCCGACCTGGTCGCCGCCGTGCCCGAACACGTGCTGGAGGTGCTCGCCCGCTTCGCCCGCGCCGTCCGGGAGTCGCCATCGGTGGACCCGCGTTCCGGGGTCTCCGCCCGGTTCGCCATCGCCGCCGCGGAGACCGTCGCCGCGGCCGCGCTGCGCCGCTCCGGCCTGCTCGCCGCCGCGTCCGCCGAGGCGCCGGTGGCCCGCGTCGGGGACGCCGTCTCGGTGACCTCCACCCTGCGCGGCAAGGTCGAGTTCGAGAGCGGCGAGGAGGGCCGGGAGATCGAGATCCTGGGTCACCTGCTGCGGACCGCCACCGCCGAGACGTTCCGGGCCCGGCTGGCCGGGCTGGACCTGTCCGGGTTCACCGCGCTGGTCGCCGAGGGCGGCGAGATCGAGACCGGCGAGCTGGTCTCCTCCGCCGAGCTGCTGCGCCAGGTCGGCACCGTGCCCGGGCTGGCCAAGGCGCTCGACCGGCTCGGGCTGGGCGACGCGCCCACCCCGGAGGAGGCCGCCGCTGGCATCGAGTTCGTCCTGGAAGGGCTGCACCTGACCCGGCGACTCGGCAAGGACGTCACTGAGTCCGGGCGCACCGTCTACGGCGGCCGGGGCTGACCGTGGCCGGCAACCGGTTCCGGTACGGGCAGTGGCGCGGCGGGCCCGACCCGCTCGCCCCGCCGTACGACGTGCGGGCCGCCGTGGACGCGGTCGGCTCGGAGGTGCTCGCCGGGGGCAGCCTGCGGGAGGCGCTGCGCGACCTGCTGCGCCGTGGCCCGCAGGGCCGGGGCGGTCTCGACGAGCTGGCCGCCCGGGCCCGCCGGCTGCGCCGGGAGGCGCTGCGCCGGGGCGACCTGGACGGGGCGGTGACCCGGGCCCGGGCCCTGCTCGACCAGGCCCTCGCCGCGGAGCGGGAGGAGCTGCGCGGGCGGGACGACGACAGCGCCCGGTTCGCCGAGGCGGTGCTGGACAACCTGCCCCGCTCGACCGCACGGGCGGTCGAGGAGCTGTCCGGGTACGACTGGGCCAGCGACGAGGCGCGGCAGACGTACCAGCGGATCCTCGACGGGCTGCGCGGCGAGGTGCTGGAGCAGCGTTTCGCCGGGCTGCGGGACGCGGCGCGGGCGGCCGCCGACCCGGCCGCCCAGCGGCAGCTCGCCGAGATGATGCGCGACCTCAACGACCTGCTCGCCCGGCACGCCCGGTCCGAGGACACCACCGACGCGTTCGCCGAGTTCATGCGCCGGCACGGCGGGTTCTTCCCGGAACAGCCGAAGGACGTCGACGAGCTGGTTGACGTGCTGGCCCGGCGGGCGGCGGCCGGGGAGCGGCTGATGCGGTCGCTGTCGGACCGGCAGCGCGAGGAGCTGGCCGGGCTGATGCGCCAGTCGCTCGGCGAGCAGCTGGCCGGGGAGCTGTCGCAGCTCGACGGCCACCTGCGGGCGCTGCGCCCCGACCTGAACTGGCAGCGCGGCGAGCGGGTGCGGGGCGACCAGCCGCTCGGCTACGGCGAGGCGACCGGCGCGCTCGGCGAGATCGCCGAGCTGGACGAGCTGCTCGACCAGCTCGACCAGGAGCACGCGGGCGCCACCCTGGACGACGTCGACGTCGAGGCGGTGGCCCGGACGCTGGGCCGGGACGCCGCCGACGACGTACGCCGGCTGCAGGAGCTGGAACGGGAGCTGCGCCGGCAGGGGTGGGTGACCCGGGACGCGGACGGGCTGACGCTCAGCCCGAAGGCGTTGCGCCGGCTCGCCGGTACCGCCCTGCGGCGGGTCTTCGCCGACCTCACCGCCGGCCCGCGCGGCCAGCACGACCTGCGTTCGGCCGGGGCGGCCGGCGAGGTGAGCGGCGCGTCCCGGCAGTGGGAGTACGGCGACGAGCAGCCCCTCGACGTGGTGCGCACCCTCACCCGCGCCGTACGCCGGGCCGGCCCGCAGGTGCCGGTGCAGCTCGCGGTCGAGGACTTCGAGGTGGTGGAGACCGAGCGACGGGCGTCGGCGGCGGTCGCGCTCTGCGTCGACCTGTCGTACTCGATGATCTCCCAGGGGCGCTGGGGGCCGATGAAGCAGACGGCGCTCGCCCTGTCGCACCTGATGGCGACCCGCTTCCCGCAGGACGCGCTGCAGATCATCGGCTTCGGTCTCGAGGCGACCACGCTGAGCCAGCAGGAGTTGGCCGCCGTCGAGCCGGACATGCGGCAGGGCACCAACCTCCAGCACGCGCTGCGGCTGGCCGGCCGGCACCTGCGCCGGCACCCGGGCGCCGAGCCGGTGGTGCTGGTAGTGACCGACGGCGAGCCCACCGCGCACCTGGATCCGGAGGACGGCGAGGCGTACTTCCACTGGCCGCCGCTGCCGGAGACCATCGAGGCGACCGTCCGGGAGGTCGACAAGCTCACCCGGTACGGCGCCACGCTGAACCTGTTCATGCTCGGCGACGACCCAGGCCTGCGCCGCTTCGTCGACGCGGTCGCCCGGCGTTCGAAGGGCCGGATGTTCACCCCCGATCTCGACGACCTCGGCGAGTACGTGGTCTCCGACTACCTGCGTGCCCGCCACGGTCGCCGCTGATCCGCCGCACTGTCGCCCCCGTCGCGGTCGCCGGAAATGGTGACGACCTCGGCGGGGGCGTGCAGTACGCTCGCGCCCATGTTCCACCCGCGTAAGTCCTAGCTGCCCGGCCCCGGCACGCGGGTGGAGTCTGCCCTTTTCCGGGTGGCTCCGCGGTGCACGAACCCCTCCCCCTGGCTCAGGTCCTCGGTGGGAGCCGCGTGTCTGTCGACCGTTCTGGCAGCGCGCCGCATGGCGCATCATCGTCGACAGGACTTCACCATGGACATCCTCAACCCGGCCCGGCCGCGGAGCCTCTGGCAGCACGGGGACTTCCTCCTGCTCCTCGGCGGCCGGCTCGTCTCCCAGCTGGGTGATCAACTGCAGTTTCTCGCGCTGCCGCTCCTGGTGGTGGCGTTGACCGGCTCGGCCACCCAGGCCGGCCTCGTCCTCGGCTTCCAGACCATCGTGTTCCTCGTGTGCGGCCCGGTCGCGGGCGCCCTGGTCGATCGTTGGGACCGCAAGGCAACCATGATCATCTGCGACCTCGGTCGCGGCCTGCTCACCGCCACCGTCCCGGTCGCGGCCGCGCTCGGCGTGCTGGAATTGCCCCAGCTCTACGTCGTCGCGGCCCTGACCGGGGTGTTGAGCACCCTGTTCACGGCGGCGAACAGTTCGGCGTTGCCGAACATCGTCGGCACGGCGGAGCTTCCCGCCGCGCTGGGTGCGGTCGGAGCCATGTCCAACGGGCTCCGGATCGCCGGCGCGTCCGTGGCGGGCGCCGCCTACGCCCTGGGCCGCGTCGTACCGTTCGCGTTCAACGCCGTCTCGTTCCTGATCTCCGCGGTCTCGCTGCGCGCCATCCGCGCCGAGTTCCAGGAGCAGCGGAACGAGGGGCCCGCCTCGCCGCGGCGACTGCTGACCGACACCCGGGAAGGCCTGGCGTGGCTGTGGCGCCGACCCGTCATCCGGGTGCTGGCGCTGCTGGATGCCGGGGACAGTCTGCGCTACGGTGCCGGCTACCTGCTGATCATCATGCTGGCCCGCGAACTGCACGCGACCCCGGCCCAGATCGGCATCGTGTTCAGCGGCGCCGGGGTCGGCGCGCTGCTGGGCAGCCTCGCCGCTGCGCCGCTGGCCCGACGCTTTCCGCTGGGCCGCCTGTCGATCGTGATGCTGTGGGCGGAAGGGCTGGCGTTCCCCCTGTACGCGGTGGCCCCGACCTGGTGGCTCCTGCTGGTCGTCGCGTTCGCCGAGTCGGTGGTCGCACCGATCTACAACGTCGCCCTCGACACCTACCGGCTCACCGTGACCCCGGACGCGCTCCGGGGCCGGGTGACCGGTGCGATCAGTACGCTGACCACCGGGGCCTCCGCCATCGGCGCCATGGCCAGCGGCGCCCTCATCGCCCTGCACGGCGCGCGGACGCTGACGTACGTCCTGGCCGGCTGGCTCGTGCTTCTCGCGCTCGTCGCCACGACGAGCCGTACGGTCCGCCACGCGCGGGCGACCGCCTGAGTACAACTCCCCGGGGCCGGTCGACCGCCGGCCCCGGGCGGCGGCATGATCCGTCCGCGTGCCCGGCCTGCCCCCGGTGATCGACTCGTACTGCGGCAATTCGCGGCGTCGGGGCTGCTGATCAGGGCGTTTTGCGGCAGGTGGAGTGAATCGTCGGCGGGTTGGCGCCGACAGGTCGCCGAACGTGCGGATGTCCGGGGCGGTCGCATACCGTCACATCGGCGATGTCGCGTTCCATCAGGCGAGCGCCGCCTTCGCCGGCCCGACCGGTGATGCATTATGAGGTGAATGTCCGGCCGTGGTCGGGACGTCTACCCGTGGGTGGAACGCTCTGACGGTCACCGGGGTCGGGAGACGTGCATAGCGTTCCACCGACCGGCCGACGGCGCGGGGTGGGCTGGGTGCTGATGGGGTGCGGTGTCCGGTTCGAGGGTGTGACCGGCGGCATCCGGTGGCCGGAATCGTGGGCGGGCGGGGGTCGTTGTATCCCCGTGAACGGCCGAGGAAGACCGGCCCGCGCCATCGGGACGACGAGCCGCCCAGCCGGGTGGCCGGCCCCCGGGAATGATGGTGGGTCGCCGGTAGTTACACATGGTCCCGGCGCCGCGAAGCGGCCGAGCCCCGCGTGCCGGATCCCCCTTAAGACTTTTCCCCCTTGTTCTTGTAGCGCCTGACGGTGCTTGCGCACCCGCCGACCCCCATCGGCGTGCGTGCGCCAACCCCCGAATGGAGCTTTCCCCCATGGACACGATCTTCCGTAAGAGCGTTCTTGGTGTTGCTGGTCTGGCTTTCACCGGTGGTGTGTTCGCCGGTCCGATCGCCGCTCACGCCGACGCCCGCCCCGTCGAGGGCAAGCCCGCCGCCGTCGCGGTGCAGGCCGACAAGCCTGACGCCGGGAAGCTGATCCCGCATGGTGTGCAGGGCGCGCAGTCGCACATCAATCTGAACGATGAGCAGGTCGCGAACGCGAAGGCGATCATCGCGGCGACGAAGAAGGCGGGTCTGCCGGAGCGGGCCGCGGTGATCTCGATCGCCACGAGTCTGCAGGAGTCGAAGCTGGAGAACCTGGGCCACCTCGGCGACGCCAACGATCATGACTCGCTGGGCCTGTTCCAGCAGCGCCCCTCCAGTGGTTGGGGTACGCCGGAGCAGATCACGAACCCCGAGTACTCGACCCTGGCGTTTGAGAAGGGTCTGAAGCAGGTCGACGGGTGGCAGGACATGCCGCTGACCCAGGCCGCGCAGACCGTGCAGGTCTCGGCCTACCCGGACGCGTACGCGCAGTGGGAGCAGCAGGCCGCCGACCTGGTCGCCCAGCACTGGAACAGCTGACACACACACCTGAGCAACACGCTGGCCGGCACCCCGAACACGGGGTGCCGGCCAGTGGCATTTCCACTCCTGCGAATCGCAACTTGCCGAGATCGCCGCAGGTGCTCGGACCCCGTCCGGGTGAACCGGCCCGGGTAGTCCCGGTGCGGTCGTCGGGCGCGGGAGTTGGATTCGGGCATGGACGAGGTGGACGCCGCGGAGCTGCGGCGGGCGTACGAGGCCGTGCTGGCGGAAGTGGACGCGGGCGGGTTCGGCCCGCCCGAGGACGGTGAGCTGAGCGCCGAGCAGATCGTCGCGCACCTGGCCGCCAACGACGAGCTGATGAGCGAGGCGACCGAGGCGGTGCTGGCCGGGTCGCCGTTCGCGTACTACGACCTGGAGACGATCCACCGGCCGCAGCTCGACGCGCTGGTCTCCGAGTGCGGTGGGCTGGACGGGCTAGCCGCCCTGCTCCGGGCCACCAGCCAGAAGCTCTGCACCCTGGCCGAGCGGCTCGGCCCCGCCGCGGAGACCCCGGTCGACACCGTCCTGCGGGAGGGCTTCGACCTGGACGTGGACGAGTCGTTGCCCTGGGGTCGGGCCCTGGACCTGCACGCTCGGGTCCACCTGCCCATGCACCTGGCTCAGCTGCGCGCCCTGCGCCGGCAGCCGCACCTCGCCTGACCCCACCGGACTTCCGGGCGGATCTCGGCGGAGTGTGGCCGGCCGTCCGCGGACCGGCAGCGGACGCAGGGAACCGGTCGGCACCCCGCCCTCGCCAAGGCAGCCACCCGAACGCCCGACCGAAGGAACCGGCAGCACCAGGAAGCGGCCGCCCTCGCCGCACCGGCACCGGCAGTCGCCGGTGGGGCGCCCGTCAGCGGGACGCCGCCTCGGGGGCCCGCCGGAAGGTCCGCCGGTAGGCGCTGGGTGCCACCCCGACCCGCTGGTGGAAGTGCTGCCGGAAGGCGGTCGTGGTGCCGAAGCCGGCCCGCCGGGCGATCTGGTCGACGGTCAGGTCGGTGGTCTCCAGTAGCAGCCGGGCGTGCTCGGTGCGCTGCTGGATCAGCCACTGCGCCGGGCTGAGCCCGGTCTCTGAGCGGAAGTGCCGGGTGAAGGTGCGTACGCTCATCCGGGCGTGCGTGGCCAGGTCGCGCAGGGCGACCGGCTCGTGCAGCCGCTGCCGGGCCCATTCCCGGGTGGCGGCGGTGCCGGTCTCCGCGGCCCGGGGCACCGGGCGCTCGATGTACTGGGCCTGGCCGCCGTCCCGCCACGGCGGCACCACGCAGCGGCGGGCGGCCCGGTTGGCCACCTCGCTGCCGTGGTCCTTGCGGATGACGTGCAGGCACAGGTCGATGCCGGCGGCCACCCCGGCCGAGGTGAGAACCTCCCCGGTGTCCAGGAAGAGCACCTCCGGGTCGAGGTCGACGTCGGGGTGCAGCCGGCGGAACCGGTCCGCGTACGCCCAGTGGGTGGTGGCCGGGCGGCCGTCGAGCAGGCCGGCGGCGGCCAGCACGAACGCGCCGGTGCAGATGGACATGATCCGTACGCCCCGGGCGTGGGCGGCCCGCAGCGCCGCCCCCACCTCGGGGTCCAGGGTCCCGTCGGTCATCGCCGAGCCCCCGTGCACCCCGGGGACGACCACCGTGTCCGCCCACTCCAGCAGCTCCAGCCCGTGCTCGGGGAGCACCTGGAAGCCGGCGGTGCTGCGCACCGGACGGCCGCCGGGGGTGCAGGTCTCGACGGTGTAGAGGGGTGTGAGGTCCTCGGTGCGGGCGCAGCCGAACACCTGGGCCGAGGTGCCCAGGTCGAGGCCGACCACGTGGTCGAGAGCGAGCACCGCGATCCGGTGCGGGACGAACGTCATGGCCCGATTATTGCGCATGCTGGCTTTCCGGCCACTCGTCGCGCGGCCGGTCGGGCCCGAGACTCGGGAGCGTGATCCGACACCGTCTGCATCCGGCCTGGCTCGTGGCCGGCGTCTCCTTCGTCGCGCTGGTCGGCGCGGCCGGCTTCCGCGCCACCCCGGGGGTGCTGCTGCACCCGCTGCACGCGGAGTTCGGCTGGCCGCTCGCCACCATCTCGGCCGCCGTCTCGGTCAACCTCATGCTCTACGGGCTCACCGCCCCCTTCGCCGCCGCGCTGATGGACCGCTTCGGCATCCGCCGGGTGGTCGCCGTCGCGCTGGTGCTGGTGGCCCTCGGCAGCGGACTGACCGTGGCGATGACCGCGAGCTGGCAGCTGATCCTCTGCTGGGGCGTCCTGGTCGGTCTCGGCACCGGCTCGATGGCGCTGGCCTTCGTGGCGACCGTCACCGGGCGCTGGTTCGTCCGCCGCCGCGGCCTGGTCACCGGCGTGCTCACCGCCGGCGGGGCCGCCGGGCAACTGGTCTTCCTCCCGCTGATCGCCGTGCTGGTCCGCGACCACGGCTGGCGGGTGGCGGCGCTCGTCGTCGCCGGAGCCGCGCTGGCCGTCGTACCCCTGGTGGTGTGGCTGCTGCGGGAGCACCCGGCGGATCTCGGTCTGCCCGCCTACGGCGCCGACGAGGTGGCGCCGCCGACCCCGCCGGCCGGCGGAGCGGCGGCCCGGGCGGTCGGCGCGCTCACCGCCGCCGCGCGGACCCGGCCGTTCTGGTTGCTCGCCGGCGGGTTCGCGATCTGCGGCGCGACCACCAACGGCCTGGTCGGCACCCACTTCGTGCCGGCCGCGCACGACCACGGCATGCCGGAGACCACCGCCGCCGGCCTGCTCGCCCTGGTCGGCCTCTTCGACATCGTCGGTACGGTCGCCTCCGGCTGGCTCACCGACCGGGTGGACAGCCGGCTGCTGCTGGGCGCCTACTACGCGCTGCGCGGCGCCTCCCTGCTGGTGCTGCCGAGCCTCTTCGCCGGCTCCGCGCAGCCCAGCATGCTGGTCTTCATCATCTTCTACGGCCTGGACTGGGTGGCGACCGTGCCGCCGACCGTGGCGCTGTGCCGGGAGTGGTTCGGCGCGTCCGGTGCGGTGGTCTTCGGCTGGGTCTTCGCCGCACACCAGGTCGGCGCGGCCCTCGCCGCGACCGGTGCCGGCCTGGTCCGCGACCGGCTCGGCGACTACGCGATGGCCTGGTACGCGGCCGGCGCGCTGTCGATCGGGGCGGCCGGGCTCTCGCTGCTGCTGCGCCGCCGGGCCGACGAACCGTCGTTCGTGGTGCCCGTCGCCGCCGGCCGGGCCTGGAGCTACCGGGGCTGACGTCAGCCGTCAGCCGACCGCCCACTGCTGCTCGGGGCCGCCCGTGCAGGGTGCCTGGACGAGCTTGGTGCCGGGTTGGGTGCCGGCCCCCTCCGCCTGTGCGCACTTGCCGCTGTGCACCGCAACCAGCAGCACCACGCCCGGGCCGACGGGCTGCAACCGCCACTGCTGGTTGCCCTGCCCCTGGCAGGCGAACTGCTGAAGCTTGGCGCCGTCGTCGGTGCTGCCGGCCTCGACGTCCAGGCACTGGCCGTAGGCGGCCACGGTGAGCGCGAACGCGTCCGGGGCGAGCTGGCTGGCCGTCCACTGCTGCTCCGGCCCGCCGGTGCAGGGGGCGAGTTGCGCCTTGGCCTGCTGCTGGTCGCTCTCCAGCCCGAGGCAGAGCCCCGACGGCACCGAACGGAACACCTTCGGCCCGGCGGGCGGGGCGGGCGGGGTGGTCGCCGCAGGCGTCGGCGACGGGGCGGCCGGTGTGGTCGGTGCCGCCGCCGTCGTGGGCGCGGCCGCGCTCGAACCGCTCGCCGCGGGAGTCGGCACGGCCGCCGCCGGCACCACCGGCCGCTCGCCGCCGCCACCGAGCACGCCGGTGGCGAAGAAGAGCCCCAGGAGTACGCCGACCGCCGCCACGCCCAGCGCGATCCGCATCAGCGGGTCCTGCGGCAGGCCGGGACGGCCCGGGCGGCGGGCGCCGTAGACGGTGCCGGGTGGGTCGGTGTGCGGCTCGGCCATGGGGGCATCCTGAACCACCGGGTCCGTCGAGGGCCAGCCGCCTCGACGGAGCGTGACTCAGTCGACGACCTTCACGTCCTTCCAGAACGCCACCCGGTCGCGCACCATCTCGGCGTCCGGCTTCGGCTCCGGGTAGTACCAGACGGCGTCCTCGCTGGTCCGGCCCGCGTGTTCGAGGGTGTAGTAGGAGGCGGTGCCCTTCCACGGGCAGACCGTGTGGGTGGCGGAGTCGCGGATCAGGTCATCCCGCAGCGCCGTACGGGGGAAGTAGTGGTTGCCCTCGACCACCACGGTGTCGTCACTCTCCGCGATGACCAGGTCGTTCCAGACGGCTTTCGGCATGCCCCTCACGCTATGCCGGTCCGGCCCCGTACGGCCACTGGTCAGCGGGCGGGCTCCGGGTCGGTGACGTCGGCCACGGTGGCGTCCAGAGTGGCGATGGCGCGGTCCGCGTCGACCGCCACCGCCACCCCGTGCTCGCCCGCGCCCAGGGTGATCTCCCGGCCGCGCAGCCGCTCGTCGGCGACGACCGGCCAGGCGGTGGTCGAGCCGAACGGGGTGATGGTGCCCCGCTCGTAGCCGGTGGCCGCCTTCGCCGCCGCCGCGTCCGGCATGGACATCCGGCTCACCCCGAGCAGCGCGCGCAGCTTGGGCCAGGAGATCACCCGGTCGCCGGGGGTGAGCACGAACAGATGGTCGTCCTCGCCGCGCCGGACCACGATGGTCTTGACCACGTCGGGCACCTCGACGCCGCGGGCCCGCGCCGCCTCGGCGAGGCTGCGGACCGGGCCGTGCCGGATCACCCGGTACGGCAGTCCGGCGGCGTCGAGGGCGGTGAGGGCGGGGGAGGACATGCCCGCCACGGTAACGCGGCCGTCGCACGCCGGACGCGAAACCGCCACTGTGGTCGTCCCACGAATTGTCGTACCCGGGCGTAAGGTCATCTCATGCACGCTGTCCGTGATCATGAACGGGCGGTGGACACGCTGCGGCGCTCGTACGCCGCGGTGCCCGCCGGGGAACCCGTACGGCTGGCCAAGCAAACCTCCAACCTGTTCCGTCCCCGATCCGCGCCCCGTGCGCCGGGGCTGGACGTAAGCGGTCTCACCGGGGTGCTCGCCGTCGACCCGGCGGCCCGCACCGCCGACGTGCAGGGCATGTGCACCTACGAGGACCTGGTCGACGCGACCCTGCCGCACGGGCTGATGCCGCTGGTGGTGCCGCAACTGCGCACCATCACGCTAGGCGGCGCGGTGACCGGGCTGGGCATCGAGTCCACCTCGTTCCGCAACGGCCTGCCACACGAGTCGGTGCTGGAGATGGACGTGCTCACCGGCTCCGGCGAGATCGTCACCGCCCGGCCCGAGGGGGAGCACGCGGACCTGTTCCGGGCGTTCCCCAATTCGCTCGGCAGCCTCGGCTACGCCACCCGGCTGCGCATCGAGCTGCAACCGATCGGCCGGTACGTGGCGCTGCGCAACATCCGGTTCACCCGCCTGGAAGAGCTGACCGACGCGATCGGTGAGGTGATCGCCAAGGGCTCCTGGGAGGGCGACCCGGTCGACGCGATGGACGGGGTGATGTTCAGCCCGGGTGAGGCGTACCTGGTGCTGGGCACGTTCACCGACGACGGCGTCGGCGGCCCCAGCGACTACACCGGCCAGGACATCTACTACCGGTCGCTGCGCCGGCGCACCCGGGACGTGCTCACCGGGTATGACTACCTCTGGCGCTGGGACACCGACTGGTTCTGGTGCTCGGCGGCCTTCGGCGTGCAGCACCCGGTGGTCCGCCGGCTGTGGCCCCAGCGCTACCGGCGCAGCGACTTCTACCACCGCCTGGTCCGGCTGGAGCACCGGCACCAGGTGGCCGCGCGGATCGACCGCTGGCGGGGCCGCCCGGCCCGGGAGCGGGTGGTCCAGGACGTGGAGATCCCACTCGACGGCACGGCGGACTTCCTGCGCTGGTTCGCGCGGAACGTCGGTATGAATCCGGTCTGGCTGTGCCCGCTGCGGCTGCGGGAACCGGCCGGCCCGGGATCGGCCCGGGCCTGGCCGCTGTATCCCCTCCAGCCCGGCGAAACCTATGTGAACATCGGATTCTGGGGGAGCGTGCCGATCGCCGAGGGCGCCGCGGACGGCGACGTCAACCGGGCGGTGGAGCGCGCGGTGTCGGAGGCGGGCGGACACAAGTCGCTCTACTCCGACGCGTACTACGAACGGGACGAGTTCGACCGGCTCTACGGCGGCGACGTCTGGAGCGCCGTGCGGGACCGGTACGACCCGGACCACCGGCTCACGGGACTCTATGAAAAGGCGGTGGCACGACAGTGAGCTTGATCGACCGTGAGAAGGGGGCCGCCGGCGCCCCGTCCGGCCCGCCGGCGGGGGGCCGGCGTACCGGCCCGACCGTCGCCGACGTGGTGCGCGCCGTCACCACCGGTGACCTGCCCATCCGCATCACCGGCTACGACGGCAGCGCGGTCGGTCCGGCCGACGCCGGGATCACCCTGGACATCCGCACCGAGCGGGGGCTGTCCTACCTGCTCACCGCCCCGGGCGACCTGGGCATGGCGCGGGCGTACGTGAGCGGCGACCTGGGGCTGGAGGGCGTGCACCCGGGCGACCCGTACGAGGCGTTCAAGGTGCTCAAGGACGAGTTGCACCTGCGCCTGCCGTCGGTGAGTGAGGCGCTGGCCCTGGTGAAGGGGCTGGGCCGGGAGCGGCTCATGCCGCCGCCGCCCCCGCCGCAGGAGGCGGCGCCGCGCTGGAGGCGGGTGATGAACGGGCTGCGCCACTCGCGGACCCGGGACAGCAGCGCCATCTCCCACCACTACGACGTCTCGAACGCCTTCTACGAGAAGGTGCTCGGCCCGTCCATGACGTACACCTGCGCGGTCTTCCACAGCCCCGACGACACGCTCGAGGAGGCGCAGCGGGCCAAGTACGACCTGGTCGCCGGCAAGCTGGCGCTCAAGCCGGGGATGCGGCTGCTCGACGTCGGCTGCGGCTGGGGTGGCATGGTCCGGCACGCCGCCCGCGAGTACGGCGTCAAGGCGCTCGGGGTGACGCTGTCCAAGGCGCAGGCCGAGTGGGCGCAGGCGGCCATCGAGCGGGAAGGGCTCGGGGACCTGGCCGAGGTGCGGCACCTGGACTACCGGGACGCCCCGCGCGAGCAGTTCGACGCCATCTCCTCGATCGGCCTGACCGAGCACATCGGGGTGCGCAACTACCCGGCGTACTTCGGCGCGTTGCGCAGCCGGCTCAAGCCGGGCGGCCGACTGATGAACCACTGCATCACCCGGGCCGACAACCGCGCCCCGCACCGCTCCGGCGCGTTCATCGACCGGTACGTCTTCCCCGACGGCGAGCTGGCCGGGCCGGGCCGGCTGATCAGTGAGATCCACGACGCCGGGCTGGAGGTGCACCACGAGGAGAACCTGCGCCAGCACTACGCGCTGACCCTCGCGGGCTGGTGCCGCAACCTGGTCGAGCACTGGGACTTCTGCGTGAACGAGGTCGGGCCGGGCACCGCCCGGGTCTGGGGCCTCTACATGGCCGGCTCGCGGATGGCCTTCGAGCGCAACGAAATCCAGCTGCACCAGGTGGTCGCCACGCACAACGGGCCGCAGGGGGTCAACGGCTACCCGCTGCGTCCCGACTGGACGCCCTGACCGGCTGACCGGCGACGAAAGGCCGCGCGGATCGCGCGGCCTTTCGTCGAACCCATTGACAAAGAAGTTTTGTACGTACAAACTGATTTTTGCCATGAGAGACGTCCTGTACCTGGAAGAACGCGAGCAGGCCGAGACCCTGCTCAAGCCGCAGCGCATCGAAGTGCTGCGGCAGCTCGCCGAGCCCCGCACCTGCACCGAGGTCGCCGCCCGGCTGGACCAGACGCCGCAGCGCGTCTACTACCACGTCAAGCAGCTGGTCGCGGCCGGCCTGGTCGAGCAGGTCTCGGCCCGCAAGGTGCGCGGCATCAGCGAGGGCATCTACCAGGCCGCCGCCCGGTCGTACTGGCTCTCCCCACGACTGGTGGGGCGCATCGGAGGTGTCCGCCGGGCCCGCGACGAGCTGAGCCTGGGCTACCTGCTCGACCTCATGGAGGAGGTCCAGGCCGACATCGCGGCGCTGGACCGCACCGCGCCGGAGCTGCCCTCGATCGGGGTGTCCGGCGAGATCAGAGTGCCGGCCGAGCGCCGGCAGGAGTTCCTGCACGACCTGCAGACGACGCTGCAGGACCTGTTCACGCGCTACGGGGGCGCGGAGGGGGATGCCTTCAAACTCGCCGTGGCGTGCTACCCGAAAGGTGACGACCGTGAGTGAACCGCTGACCGTCCGCGTCCGCCTCGCCGCCCCCGTGGACGCCGTGCGCCACGCCCTGACCGACCCCGCCGAGCTGCGCATCTGGCTCGCCGAGCACGCCGAGGTCGAGCTGCCGCACCGGTACGAGTTCTGGGGCCGCTACACCCCGGAGGGTGACGCCCCGCACCAGCGGCTGCTGCACGCCGACGAGCGCACCCTGCGCTTCGCCTGGACGCTCGACGGCGTGGAGACCACCACCGAGTTCGAACTGGCGCCGGACGGGGACGACACCCTGCTCACCCTCCGGCAGAGCCACTTCGACTTCGCCGAGGCGATGAGCGGCAGCACCATCCGCGGCGTGCTGCAGACCTTCTGGGCCCTGTCGATCGCCAACCTCGCCAACCGCCTGGAGGGCCGGCCGCTGCTGCCCCGTACCGACTTCACCTCGGCCGACCTGCGCGCCGAGCTGACCATCGACGCCCCGGCGGACCGGGTCTGGACCTCGCTGACCGACTCCGAGCAGGCCAGCGCCTGGTTCGGCTACCCGATCGGGATCGAGCCCTGGGTCGGCGGCCGGTACGCCATGGGCGGCTTCGAGACCGGGTACGCGGCCAAGGTGGTCGACCTGGACCCCGGCCGGAAGATCTCCGTCGACTGGGGACCCGTCGGGGTCAGCACCTGGGAGCTCGCCGAGTCCGACGGCCGGACGAAGCTGACCATGGTGCAGAGCGGATTCGACGAGGGCAACCCCCCGTACGCGGCGTGGTGCGGCAACGTCGCCGGGCTGTTCGAGCTGCGCCGCTTCCACGAGATGGCCGACTGGCAGCCGATCTGGCTCTCCGAGGAGCTGCCGACCAGCGCCTGAGCCCGACCGATCCCGTCCCTGCCGCCGGCACCGATTCCGACGGCAGGGACGGCGTTCGTGGCACACCGGGTTTCCACAGGTAGGGCACAAGGCGGCCGCAGGTCCCCGCGCGACGGTGGAGGCATCACCGAACCGAGGAGGACCCATGACCGCCGTCGTCGACCTGACCACCCCCACCGTCGCCGTGCTCGGCGACGCCACCCGGGTCACCGGGCTCGCCCGCCAGCTGCCCGCCTCGTGGCGCGTGCTGCGCACCCCCGACGTCGAGTACGTGCAGCCCGGCGAGCTGGTGCTGCTGGTCTGCCCGGACCCGGCGGCCGTCGGACGGGTGCATCGCCGGCTGCCGGCCGGGTGCCCGCTGGCGGTCCTGGTCGAGCAGGACGCCCCCGCCGCGACCATCGCCGACGTGCTTCAGGCCGGCGCCGAGGTCTGCGTCCGGGCCGGCTCCACCACCATCCTGGCCGGCCATCTCATCGCCTGTCAGCGGAGGCGCGCCCGACCGCCGTCTCCGCTCGTCCCGGCAGAGCGGCACGCCGTCCTGGCCGCACCCCGGCCCGAAGCCGGCCCGGCGGTGACCCGATGACCGACATGATGAGCCGCCCCACCGCCCACCCCGACGACCAGCTCGTTCCCGGCCCCGACGAGTGGCCGGGCTGGCCGTCCGCGGCGGACGGACCCCTGATTCCTCCGCCGGACGGCCCGGCCACCGCGGCCCGCACCGAGTCGTACCGGTGGCGGCGCCGGCTGGGCGCGGGCGGCATCGCGCTCGCCCTCATGCTGGGCGGCGGCGCGTCCGGCGCCCTCGCGGTGGACCGGCTGGCCGGCGGCGGCAGCACCACGACGGCGGTGCGGGTGACGCCGGCCGGCGCGATCGACACCCTCTCCGGGGTCGTCGGCGCCGTGTCACCGAGCATCGTCACCGTCACCGCGGCCGGCACCTCGGGCACCAGCCTCGGCTCGGGCATCGTCCTGGACAAGGACGGGCTGATCCTGACCAACGCGCACGTGATCGAGTCGGGTGGCCGGTTGAGCGTGCAGCTCGCCGACGGGCGTACCGCCGCGGCCACCCTCGTCGGCCGGGACACCAGCGCGGACATCGCGGTGCTGCGGGCCGACGGCCTCTCCGGCCTGACGCCGGCCACCCTCGGCAGCGACGCCACCGTGCGGGTGGGCGACACGGTGCTGGCCTTCGGCAGCCCGCTCGGTCTGGCGGGAACGGTCACCTCGGGCATCGTCTCCGCGCTCGACCGCTCGGTCGACAACATGAGCGGCCTGATCCAGACCGACGCGGCGATCAACCACGGCAACTCCGGCGGCGCGCTGGTCGACACCGCCGGGCGGGTGGTCGGCATCAACGTAGCCATCGCCACCACCGGACAGGACGAGGGCAGCATCGGACTCGGCTTCGCCATCCCGATCGACACCGTCCGCACCGTGGTCGACCGGCTCACCAACGGATCGACCGGCTGATGGAAGGACCCGGGCGGGTGGCGTCGTGCCACCCGCCCGGGTTCCCGCGGCGGTGCTCCGCCTACTTCACCGGCTGGCCCGGCGGCACGGTCAGGATGAGGAGCTGGCCCTTCTCGACCAGCTCCGGGTCCGTGGACCGGGTGTGGTTCTGCACGTCCAGCAGGTACTTGCCGGCACCGAGGAACGGCGCCGGGATGATGCCCGAGGACTCCTCGTCGTTGGTCTCGAAGTACGCGCCGTCGGCGAGGAAGCGCTGCGGGTCGTGGTCGGCGATCCGCCGCACCGCGCCCGAGGCGATGTCGAACTGGTAGACGCCGGCCAGGTAGACCTGGTTGCCCGGGTCCTCCTGGATGAGCACCTGGCCGCGGTCGTTGACGGTGATGTTGTCCATCATCTTGGGTCCGCCGGACTGGTCGGCCGGGCCCTCGAGCACCATCGTGACGGTGCCGCCCTTGGTCGGGTCGGTCACGTCGTTGAACCGCAGCCGCCACAGCCGGCTGTGCTTGGTCATGCTGGCGGTGGTGGCGAAGTAGAAGTCCCCGGGGTTGTTCGGGTCCCAGGCGCCGTCCTCGGGCCGGTCGAACCCGGTGCCGCCGGTGGAGGCCAGCGTGAAGGGCAGCGGCCCGTTGGTCCACGAGGTGGTGCTGTCCTCCGCCGCCATGCCCGGCACGGCGATGGTGTAGCTCTGGCCGCCGGTGAGGCCGGCCTTCTCCACCGGGTTCCCGGTGGTCTTCTTGTCACCGACGTAGACCGTGACCGTGCCGGCGCCGCCGTCGCTGGTGCCGATCACGACGGTCTTGTCGCCGGTGGCCGGGTTGGCGACGACGTTCTCCCAGCTGGCGGTGCCCATGCCGGCCAGCTGGTAGGTCTCGCCGGTGTCGACGACGTGACCGAAGGCCCGGCCGCCGGTCGTCTCCTCACCGTTGGTGAAGATGCGACCGTCGTAGCCCTTGCCGGTGGCCGGGTTGAAGTACGCGGTCCGGGCGGCGAGGTCGGCCGAGCAGAGCCGGTTCAGCGCCGCGCCGGGGGTGTCGACGTACTGGCCGTTGTTGGACAGGAAGACCTTGCGGATCAGGTCGCTGCCCGACAGGACCCGCAGGGTGTCCTTGTCGACCACCCACTTGGAGACGAAGGCGCCCTTGCCGCCGTGCGCCCGGGCGATGCCCGCGTTGTTGGCGAACTCGTGATTCATCAGGACGGTGAAGGTGCCGTCGCCGTTGTCGTACGCGCCGAGACCGTCGGGGGTGCCGGCCATCCGGTAGCCGCCGACCGAGTCGCCGGTGGTGAGCACCGAGGTCAGCGTGACGCCCGGCGTGTGGCGGACGAGGTAGGGCGCGTCGCTGCTGCTCGGGCCGGTGGCACCGCCCGGCGCCGCCGACGCGGGGCTCCCGGCCGCCACGGCAGCCGCTGCGGCGATGGCGGCGGCGGACAGCCGGCGCTTGGACAGGATGTGCATCGTTGCTCCTCCTAGCGGAGTGTCCGCGACCGCGGACCCGCCGCGACGCTACGAGGGCGAGGTGAAGCAGCCGGCGGTCAGTGTTGACCGTCGGGTGAACAACGCGCCCGTCCCGCCCCAACAGCGGGCTGCCGGCTGCCTGTTCGTCCAGGTCAGCGCTCACCCGGCCGGACCAGGCCGCTCTCGTACGCGTACACGACGGCCTGCACCCGGGTGCGCAGGTCCAGCTTCATGAGCACCCGGGAGAGGTGGGTCTTGACCGTCGCCTCCCCGAGGAAGAGCCGACCGCCGATCTCGGCGTTGGTGAGCCCTTCCGCGACCAGGCGCAGCACGTCGAGTTCGCGGGCGGTCAGCTCAGCCAACCGGTGGGGACGGGGGCGGGCCGGTTCCGGTAGCGCGGCGAAGCCGCGGATCACCCGGAGGGTGACCGCCGGATCGAGCAGTCCACGCCCCGCCGCCACCGAACGGACTCCCTCGACGAGCTGCTCCGGCGGGGAGATCTTGAGCAGGAAGCCGCTCACGCCGGCTCGGAGCGCCGCCGCCACGTGCTCGTCCTCGTCGAACGTCGTCAGGATGATGATCTTCGTGTCGGGTGCCGCCGCGAGCAGCCGCCGGGATGCCTCCAGACCGTCCACGCGCTGCATGCGGATGTCCATCAGCACCACGTCCGGCCGGGTACGGGTGACCAGGTCGACCGCCTGGTCGCCGTCGGACGCCTCGCCCACCACGGTGATGCCGGGTTCGCCGCTGAGCACCATCCGCAGGCCGACCCGGACCATCGCCTCGTCGTCGACCAGCACCACCGAGATTTCCATCCTCGACCCCCTACCGGCCGGGCGCCGCGAAGCGCGCCCGCACCACGTATCCGCCGTCGGGCAGTGGCCCGGCGTCGAACGATCCGCCGAAGAGCGCCACCCGCTCGCGCATCCCCACCAGGCCGTGCCCGCCCCGGCCCGGGCGTGCCCGACCCGGTGGGGGATGGCCGGGCTCGTTCACCACCGACACGGCGACCCCGTCCCGGAGGTAGGAGATGGCCACCGCCGTGGGCGCGGGACCGGCGTGACGCAGCACGTTGGTGATCGCCTCCTGAAGCACCCGGTACGCGGAGGTGTCCAAGCTGCGCGGCAGCGGCACCGGCTCGCCCTCCACCGTCAGCCGTACCGGCAGGCCCGCCCGCCGCACCTCGGCCAGCAGGGCCTCGGCGCGGGCCAGCGTGGGTTGCGGGGCCTCACTCCCGGCCGTACCGCTCTCGCGCAGGATGCCCACCAGCCCGCGCATCTCCTCCACCGACTGCCGGCCGAGGCGTTCCAGGCCCAGCACGATCTCCTGCTGCTCCGGACGGTCGGCCAGCTGTCGGCGTAGCCCACCCAGCTGCAACGTCATCACGCTGACCGAGTGCGCGACGGCGTCGTGCACCTCACGGGCGATGCGCGCCCGTTCCTGGACCACCGCCGCCTGGGCGTTGGCCTCGCGTTCGGCCTCCAGCGCGGCGGCCAGGTCCGCGAGCTGGGCGGCACGAGCGGCGTTGTTGCGGGCGAGCAGCCCCAGGAACCAGCCCGGCAGCAGGATGGCGGGGACGAACAGCAGTTCCCAGGAGGGTTTTCCGGTGACCACCGAGGTGAGGGCGAGGGCGACGGCACCGGCACCGAGCGCGGCCGACGAGCGCCGCGGTGGCTCCCGCCAGCCGACCCAGCCCACCACCCCGATCAGTCCGATCATGGATGCTCCGCCCGGCCCGTCGGCACCGAGCAGCGCCCCGACGGGGTAGCAGCCGGCGGCGAACGCCGTGCCGGTGAGCGGGAACCACCGCGCGAGGACGATCCCGCCGCCGAGGAGCACGCCCGAGACCCAGGTGGCGACCGCGGCGTCCCCGAAGAACGGGTCCAGGGCGGTCTCCACGACCGCGAGCAGGCCGATCAGCGGCCCGAGAACGAGCGGGATGAGGCCGGGATCGCGCAGCCGGACGAGGGTCATGGTGGGCACTGTAGGTGGCGGATCCGCCGCTGCCGTCCGCCGTGCGGTGGACACCGGCCGGCCCCGGGTCCACCGTTCGGTGCGCCCGAGTCGGCCGCGGATCCCCTGGTCGGGCGGCCTCGATCGGTACGCCGCGACGGACGCGCCCGACCCCCGGCGCCCGGCATCGTCAGCACCGACATGACGACGGCCGCCCCGGTGCGGCCCGTGACAGGGAGCGACGATGACAAGCAACATCGACACCGCAGGTCCGACCCTCGACCAGACGGTCACCGGCGGCGAGGGCCACGGCCGCAACGTGCTGCGCCGGCTCGGCGCGGGCGCGCTGGTCGGCGGCCCGGCCCTCTTCCTCGCCGGAATGCTGACCTGCCCGCCGCAGGCCAGCGAATCGACCGCCGACTACGTCACCTCGCTCGCCCGCGACAGCGGGCAGACCCAGCTGTCCGCGATCCTGCTGCACTACGGCACGCTGGTCAGCGCGCTGGGCCTGCTCGCGGTGCCCGCGCTGGTCCGCGGCGCGCGGGGTCGGGTGCTCACCCTGGTCGGCGCGCTGCTCGCCGCGATCAGCCTCCTGAACATCTCCGGCGCGGTGAAGGACGACTGGTGGCGGATGGAGATCGGCCAGCGGTTGCCGCTGGAGGCGGCCGTGCGCATCTCCGACGCGGTCGACGGTGCCAGCCTGCTGCCGCTGTGGCGTGGGACGAGCATGTTCGCCCAGGTCGGCCTGCTGCTGATCTGCGTCGGCCTGGCGCGTGCCGGAGTTGTCGGCTGGTGGATGACGTTCGCGTTCGTGGGCACGTTCGCGGCCGTCATGTTCATCCCGGTGCACCTGACCCTGGTCATGGGCGCGGTGTTCTCCCTGCTGCTGCTGCCGCTGGTCGTCGCCGGCGTCCGGATCGCCGCACGGGAGCGGGAGCAGGTCAGCTGAGGCCGGGGCGTCAGCGGTCCACCTCGGCGGCCCGGCGCAGCAGGACACGGCGTTCCGGCTCGGAGCGGACCGCGTCCGCGGCCGCCCGGAACAGCGCCGCGCCGCGTACCCGGTCACCGAGGCGGGTGGTCAGCTCGGCCTCGGCGGCCAGCGCGGGCGGGTAGTCGTCCAGGGCGCCGCCGGCGCGGGCCTCGGCGAGCAGGTCCAGCCCGACCCCGGGGCCGTACGCGTAGCCGTGCGCCACCGCCCGGTTGAGCCGGATCACCGGGGTGAGGCGACGCCGGGCCAGTTCGTCGTAGCAGCCGGCGATGGTCGGCCAGTCGGTCTGCGCGGCGGTCGGCGCGGTGGCGTGACAGGCGGCGATGCGGGCCTGCAGCGCGTACGGGCCGTCACCGGCGCGGTCGAGCAGGGCGACGCCCTCGGCGATGGCCTGCCGGTCCCAGCGGGTGCGGTCCTGCTCGTCGAGGGTGAGCGGGTTGCCGTCGGCGTCGCGGCGGGCGGCCCGGCGGGAGTGGTGCAGCAGGAACAGGGCGAGCAGCCCCGTGACCTCCGGCTGCTGCGGCATGAGCGTGTGCAGCAGCCGGGCCAGCCGGACCGCCTCGGTGGCGAAGGCGGGTTCGCCGTCGGCGTCGTACCCCCGGGTGAAGAGCAGGTAGAGCACGGCCAGGACGCCCGGCAGCCGCTCGACCAGCGCGGGCCCGGTCGGCACCCGGTACGGCACGCCGGCGGCGGCGATCCTCGTCTTGGCGCGGGTGAGCCGGCGGGTCATCGTCGACTCGGTGACCAGGAAGGCGCGGGCGATGTCGGCGGTGGGCACCCCGGCCACGGTGCGCAGGGTCAACGCGACCCGGGCCTCCAGGGCCAGTGCCGGGTGGCAGCAGGTGAAGATGAGCCGGAGCCGGTCGTCCACCACGTCCCCTCCCGTCGGCGGCGGCTGCTGCGGGTCGGTCAGCAGGGCCAGCTCGCTCAGCTTGCGGCGTTCCACGGCGGCCCGGCGCAGCACGTCCACGGCCCGGTTCCGGGCGACGGTCATCAGCCAGCCGCCCGGATTGTCCGGCACGCCGTCCCGGGGCCAGCGTTCCAGCGCCGCCGCGAGGGCTTCCTGCGCGCAGTCCTCGGCAAGGGTCCAGTCGCCGGTGACGCGGATCAGGGCGGCCACGATCCGCGGGTACGCCTCGGTACCCGCTGCGGCGACCGCCCCGGCCGCGTCCGTCACCGGGTCAGTCCACCAGGGGACGCAGCTCGATCCGGCCCCCGTACGCCATCGGGTGGGCGCGGGCCACCTCGATCGCCTCGTCGAGGTCGGCGCACTCGAGCAGGTCGAAGCCCACGATCACCTCCTTGGTCTCGGCGAACGGGCCGTCGCTGAGCAGCAGCTCCCCGTCGCGGACCCGGACCGTGGTGGCCGCCGACGGCGGCGCGAAGACGCTGCCCGTGACCCGCTGGCCGTTGGCGTCCCGCTCGGCCACCCACTTCTCGATGTCGGGCGCGGCATCCGGGTCGCGGTCCGGCTCGGTGTCGGTGCAGACGAACATCATGTACTTCATCGGTTCTCTCCCTCGGTCGTGTCTTCATCCAGCCTGACGAACGGGGCTCGCACAACCGGACAGCCGCCGGCGGAAAAATTCGTGGGTGTGCGCCGAGCCCGGCCGGGGTACTGCCGGGCGATGTTCTTCATCTTCGGGCTCCGGACCAAGGTAGTCCGGTCCGGCGTCGTCACCGAGGTCTGCCGCCACTGCGGCAACCAGGCGGCCCAGGTCATCACCCGGCGGGCCACGAAGTTCTCGCTTTTCTTCATCCCGCTGATCCCGGTGCGCACCCGCTGGACGAAGCAGTGCACCGTCTGCGGCGCCCAGTACGACGTCTCGCGGGCCGAGGCCGAGCGCCTCCCGGTCGGCTGAGCATGGCCCGATTCCTGTGCTGGCTGATCGGCCGCCAGCCGGTCACCCCGCCGCCCGCCCCGGTGCACACCGTCTCCCGCCCGCCCTGCACGCCCGGCCGCCGGCACCGCCGCCGGGCCCGGCCGTCGGCGGGCGCCGGATCGCCGCGCTCACCCTGGAACCGCTCCGCCGGCCGGTGACCGGCATGTGATCTTCGACCCGCCACCGGATCTGTCCCGACCTGCGCCAACTACGCTCGAGACGCCGTCCGAACGGGGAGAATCGTTGCGCAATCACCCGGCCGTCGTGCTGGCGGCTGTCCTGCTGTCCACCATCGCGTTACCGGTCTCGCTGACCGGCGCGTCCGTCGCGCTGCCGGACATCGGCCGGGATCTGCACGCCGACCTGGCCGGCGTGCAGTGGGTGGTGAACGCCTACAACGCCACTTTCGCCAGCTTCATGCTCGCCACCGGCGCCCTCGCTGACCTGCTCGGCAGGCGTCGGGTGTACGCCGTCGGCGTCGCCGTCTTCGCCGCGGGTGGCCTGCTCGCCGCGGTCGCCGGGGACGTGCTGCTGCTCGACCTGGCCCGGGCGCTCGCCGGGATCGGTGCGGCGGCCGCGGCGACCAGCGCCTCTGCCCTGCTCGCCGGGGCCTTCCAGGGCCGCGCCCGGGCCCGCGCCTTCAGTCTCTTCGGTACGGCGATCGGCGTCGGGCTGGCCTTCGGCCCGTCGATCGCGGGGCTGCTCATCGAGGGCTTCGGCTGGCGGGCGGTCTTCGCCGCCCCGGCGCTGGCCACCTGTGCGGTGCTCGCTCTCGTCCCGCTGCTGCCGGAGTCCCGCCAGCCGCATCCCGGGCGCGTCGACTGGCCCGGCACCCTCTCCTTCACCGCCGCGCTGCTGCTGCTCATCTTCGGTTTCGTGCAGGGCCCCGCGTACGGGTGGAGCGCCCCGGTCATCCTCGCCGCGTTCGTCGTCGCCGCCGCGCTGCTGGCCACGTTCGTCCGGGTGGAGCGTCGCCGCGCCGACCCGATGTTCGACCTGGCGCTGTTGGCGAGCCCCCGGTTCCTCGGCATCTGCCTGGCGGCGGCCACCATCGTCGCGGTGCTCGTGCCGCTGCTTGTCTACCTGCCGTCGTACCTGACCACGGTGGTCGGGCTCAGCCCCGGCGCGGCCGGTGCCACGCTGATCCTGCTCACCGCCCCGACCCTGGTGCTGCCCCTGCTCAGCGGCGCGCTGACCCGGCTGGTCCCGGCCACCGCGGTCACCGTCGTCTCGGTGCTGCTGGTCGCGGCCGGCGCGGCCTGGGCGACCGTCCTCGGGCCGCAGGTGAACACCGCCACCCTGGCCGGTCCGCTGCTCACCATCGGGTGCGGGGTGGGACTGTCCATCGGGCTGCTGGACGCGATCGCGATCGGCAGCGTCGCGCCGGCCCGCGCGGCCACCGGCGCCGGCATGATCAACACGGCGCGGTTGACTAGCGAGACGGTCGCCATCGCGGTGGTCGGCGCGGTGCTGGCCAGCACCACCGCCGGCCGGCTCGCCGATCCCGGGTTCACCGGCGGCCTGCGTACGGTGCTGTGGTCGATGGCCGGGCTCGCGCTGGTAGCCGCGGTGGCCGTCGCCGTGCTGGTCCGTCGTGCCGCGGTCCGCACCAAACCCGAATCGGTTGCCGTCGGCTGACCGCCGATACGGGCTTGATCGGCGGGCACCGCCTATCCTGGCGGATCATGACGGACACCGCGCAGCGCCTGGCCGAGATCCGGGGTGGCGTGCCGCCCCGCCGGCACAACGCCCGGACCATCGCCGCGTTGACCGGCAACCCGGGCTGCACCCGCCGGGCGGTGCTGGACAGCGCCGGGGTGGACAAGCCGAAGCTGGCCGAGCGGATCGGCTTCCCGGCCCGGTTCGGCCAGTCCCGCTTCGCCATCACCCGGGGCAACGCGTTCGAGGCGCAGGTCAAGGCCGACGGCGGGGTGGAGTTGCTGCGGCTGGTCGCGGAGCGGCTGGGCGTACCGGTGCCGGCTGAGGCGAGCTGGACGGACCTGGGTGGCGACGAGGACCGGCCGGAGCGGTCCCGGGCGGCGCTCACCGCGCCCGGGGACGGGGCGGCGCTGTTCGACCATCCGCTGCTCGGGCTGGACGTGGCGGGCCGGCGGGTGCACCTGGAACCTGACCTGGTGGCCGCCCGGCTCGGCGGCCGGTTCCACGTTGTGGAGATCAAGTCCTTCCCGGTGATCGACGGGCAGGCCGACCCGGCGAAGGTCTCCGCCGCCGCGATCCAGTCCGCCGTCTACGTCCTGGCCCTGCGGGAGCTGCTGGCCGCCACCGGGGGTGACCCGGAGCTGGTCTCGCACGAGGTGGTGCTGGTCTGCCCGCGCGACTTCACCAACCAGCCGGTGGCCAGCCTGCTCGACGTGCGCCGGCAGTTGCTGGTGCTGCGCCGCCAGCTGGACCGGATGGATCGCATCGACGACCTGCTGGCCGCCGTGCCGGGCGGCTTCATCGCCGATCCGGCCGCCGACCCGACAGCGCTGCGCGCCGCGCTGTCCACGGTGCCGGCCCGCTACGCGCCGGACTGCCTGGCCGCCTGCGAGCTGGCGTACTTCTGCCGGCACGAGGCCCGGGGCCACACCACCGCGCTGGGCCGGCCGGTGCGGGAGGCGCTCGGCGGCATCGACGGCATCGACGAGGTGCTCGCCCTCGCCGCGGGGGAGCGCGCCCCGGACCCGGAGCAGGCGGAGGCCGCGGCGCTGCTGCGCGCCGCCGCCCGCCTGCGCGCCGACGCCCTCGCCGGAGACCCGTCGTGAGTACGCTGCGCGCCCTGGCCAAGGCGCAGGCGGTCGCCGCCGGGGTGGCCCAGCCGGTGGCCACCGTCCGGCACCTGCACATGTCCGACCGGCCGCTGGTGCTGGTGCCGCTGGCCATGGCCGGTGAGGCGAACGCCCCCCTCGCGGCCCTGGTCGGGGCGGCGCCCGACGAGGCGCGGCTGCTGGTCGTGCCGCAGCCGCGCAACCGGGAGCAGCGGCTCGGGTTCGCCGCCGAGCTGGCCGAGGTGGTGCTGCCCCACCTGGAGTCGTTCCGGGGGGTGAGCGAGGCGGTGCCGGTCGACCGGGGTAAGGACGTGCGCTACCGGTACGTGGACGCGCCGCAGCTGATCGTGCCCAACCCGGCCGGGATCACCTTCTTGCGGCTGCTCGGCCGATCCACCCGGTTCCGCCGGCCCGACGGCGAGTATCCGGTGCACCCGTCGGTGCCGCTGCTCGGCCGCTGGCTGACCTTCTTCGCCGAGCGCGCCGAGCACCCCGGCTCGGCGGCCCTGGTGGCGCTGGCCGAGGCGCTGACGCTGCACTGGGCGACCGGGCAGAGCGCGGTGGAGGACCTGCACCTGCCGGCCCTGCTCGGCTGGCTGGACCCGCCGCCCGGGATGACCGGCGCGGCGGCGGCCGCCCGCGCCGAGGACCCGCAGACCTGCCCGCCCGCCGGCCCGGCCACCGACCCGGACTTCGACAACCACCGCCTCGCCCCCGCGATGGCCGCGTACGCCGACGCCGAGGACGACCCGGTGGCCCGCGCCGAGGCGTACGCGGAGCTGGAGCGCCTGCTGCGCGGCCAGATGGAGCCCACCTGGGAGCTGATGTGGCGCGGCCTGGGGTTGCTGCGCGCGCTGCCGCCCGGGGCGCGGGTGGCCGGTCGCTGGGCCGGCGACCGGGACGCCTTCACCGGGTACGCCGAGCACGTGGACGCCGGTGGCGGGCCGCAGCCGCGCCGGGACGGGGCGGTGGCCGCGGCTGTGCGCCTGCACCGGCTGGAACGGGCCCTCGCCTCGTACGCGGTGCAGCGCGCCTACGACGACCCGCTCGTCATGGCCGAGCACCGGCTGACCGGGGAAGCGTTCGTCGGGGACGTGACCCTGGCCGATCCGAAGCGGGTGGATGACAGCGGCAAGCGGCCGGTGCTGCGGCCGCGCATCCAGGTGGTGACCACCGAGCCGGTGCTGGTGCCGGTCGGGGCCACGCTTTATTCGCCCGCCCGGCCGGCGCAGAAGGCGAAGGTGGTCTTCGTGACCCCGGCGGCGGACGGCAAGACCGAGGTGGTGCTGGAGCTCTCCGGCGGGATGGGCCGCGGGCTGGCCGCGGCGCCGGGCAGTGTGCCGGAGGTGGGGGAGCGGCTCTGCCTGACCACCCTGTCGGACGCGTACCTGCCGGCCGGGAACTTCCCCGCGCCGGAGGAGACCCCGTGGACGCACGGCGGCCCGCCGGCGGAGCCGGTGGTGGAGGAGGCCGGGGATAAACGGGCGTGAGCGGACGCGCCGCAGCTACGACACGGTGGCGCGGGAGTACCGGGGCCGGCTCTGCGACGAGCTGACCGGCAAGCCGCTGGACCGGGCGTTGCTGGCCGCGCTGGTCGAGCAGGCGGTGCCGGGGGCGCCGGTGGCCGACCTGGGCTGCGGCCCGGGGCACGTGGCCGCCTGGCTGGCCGGGCGCGGGGTGTCCGCGGTGGGAATCGATCTGTCGCCGGGGATGGTGGCGGTGGCCCGGGAGGCGTACCCGCAGGTGGAGTTCCGCGAGGGTGACCTGGTGCGGCTGCCGGCCGCGGACGGCGAGTTCGGGGCGGCGGTGGCGCTCTACTCGCTGATCCACCTCGCGCCGCAGGAGCTGAGTCCGGCCCTGGTCGAGGCGCGGCGGGTGCTGCGGCCCGGCGCGCCGCTGCTGCTCGCGGTCCACCTCGGCGACGAGGTGCGGCACCTGGCCGAGTGGTGGGGGCACGCGGTGGACGTGGACTTCCGGTTCGTCGAGGCCGACGTGCTGCTGGCGGCGGTGACCGCGGCGGGGCTGGTGGTGCAGGCACGGCTGGAGCGGACCAGTTATCCGCACGAGGTGGAGACCCGCCGGCTGTACGTGCTGGCCCGTAACCCCGGCTAATCGCAGCAATGTATTCACATACTTGAAACTTAACCGGTTCAGTAGTTCAGTGGGGACAGTGAACCGCGGCTCCCGGGAAGCCGTACCCCCGATCCCCGACCCGAAAGAGTGACCATGCGAAGCAGCAGACTCCGCCTGGCACTGACCGCAGCCGCCACCACCCTGGCCGCGGCCTCCGTGCTGACCGCCATCGGCCCCGCCGACGCGCACACCGTCCCCACCGCCAACCCGAACGCCTCCGCGTCCACCAGGAGCGTGCTCAACTGGCTGGCGCACCTGCCCAACCGCAGCAGCAACCGGAACGCCTCCGGCTTCTTCGGCGGCTACAGCAACAGTGGCTTCTCGCTCAGCCAGACCGAGGAGCTCAAGTCCGCCACCGGCCAGTACCCGGCGATCCTCAGCTGCGACTACGGCTCCGGCTGGGCGACCAACAGCGACATCACCGCGCTGGTCGACTACTCCTGCAACTCGACGCTGAAGTCCTGGTGGAGCAGCGGTGGCCTGGTCACCGTGAGCGTCCACTCGCCCAGCCCGGCCAACGTCAACGGCGGCGGCCTGAACACCGCCATGACCAACTTCGCCGACCTGCTCAACCCGTCCACCGCCGCCGGGGCCCGCTGGCGGCAGCTCGAGGACAAGATGGCCGCCGGCCTGCAGGACCTCGAGAACGGCGGGGTGCCGGTGCTGTTCCGGCCCTTCCACGAGATGAACGGCGACTGGTTCTGGTGGGGCAACCGCGACCAGAACACCTTCAAGCAGGTCTGGCAGCAGATGTACAGCTACCTCACCAGCACCAAGGGCCTGGACAACCTGATCTGGGTCTACTCCGCGGACTTCAGCCGGGGCAACCGCACCGCCTACTACCCGGGCGGATCCTACGTGGACATCGTTGGGATGGACGCCTACGACGACAACCCGCAGGTCTCCGGCATCCAGTCCGCGTACGGCGAACTGGTCGGGCTGGGCAAGCCGTTCGCCTTCGCCGAGATCGGCCCGGACACCACCGGATCGTTCGACTACGGGAAATGGGTCACCGCCTTCCAGCAGAGCTACCCGCAGACCACCTACTTCCTCGCGTGGAACGACAGCTGGAGCCCGGCGCGCAACCAGGGCGCCGGCACGCTGTTCAACAACTCCTGGATCGCCAACCGGGGCGAGGTCGACCTGGGCAACGTCACCGAGCCCGGTGGCGGCACCACCACCCCGCCGTCCGGCGGCACCCTGCTCAACGGGTTCGAGTCGGGCACCGAGGGCTGGACCGGCGCCAACGTCACCGGCGGGCCGTGGCAGGTCAACGAGTGGGCGGCGCAGGGCACCTACTCCCTGAAGTCCGACGTCAACCTCGGTGCCGGCGCGGCGTACCTGAAGAAGACTGCGACCACCAGCCTGAGCGGGCGGAGCACCCTGCGGGCCACCGCGCGGGTCGCCCCGTGGGGCAGCTTCGGCACCGGCAGCCAGGTCAAGCTCTACGTCAAGACCGGCTCGGCCTGGCAGTGGTACGACGGCGGCACCATCGCGGTCACCTCCGCCGGGGTGAACCTCTCGCTCAACCTGAACGGGGTGGCCAACCTCGGGGACGTGCGGGAGATCGGGGTGCAGTTCGTCCCCGGCAGCGGCGCGAGCGGCACCTCCGCCGTCTACGTCGACAACGTGACCATCCAGGCGCGCCGGCGACCCCGTCCCGGTACGGATCGGCGCGCGCGCCGACCGGCTCGGCCCCGGCGGCCCGCCGGCGCAGCCGTTCGGCGGCGAACAGCAGCAGGCCGTTGAGCATCAGGAACACCGCGGCCGGCGCCGGCCGGCCGAGCACGGTGCGGAAGGTGTGCTCCAGCAGCAGCCCGGCCAGGCCGACCGGGATCGTGGCCAGGATGATCATCCAGGCCAGCCGCTCGTCCGGGCCGGAGACGCGGCGGTGCCGGACCGACGAGATGAAACCGCGGACGACGCGGACCCAGTCGCGCCAGAAGAAGGCCAGCAGCGCCAGGGCGGTGGCCACGTGCAGCCCGACCACGAAGGCCAGGTACGGCGAGTCCGGCGCGGAGACGTCCAGGTCGCGGGCCCAGCGGCCGCCGATCAGCGCTGGCAGGATCACGCTGTGCCCGAGGCTGGACACCGGGAACAGTTCGGTCACCCCCTGCAGGGCGCCGATGACCAGCGCCTCCGGGTAGGTCAGGCCGTGGCTCATCTGCTCCCCTTCGACAGTTGCGGGGTGGTGGCGACCGGCCGGTGGGCGTGGTCGAGGACGTCGTCGGTCCGCTGTTCGGCCAGTCCGGCGGCCGCCGCGCCGGTCAGCAGCAGCGCGGTGAGGACGAGCGCGGGCAGCAGGCGCCGCCGGGGCGCCGCGCCCAGCAGCGCGGCCACCCGCTTCGGTACGCCCCGGTTCGCCCCGGCGAGGGTGGCGGCGGGGGTCGCCGCCGTGGCGGTGAGCAGGGCGGTACGGGCCAGGGTGCGGGCGACCAGCCGGCGGTCGGCGACCACTGTGGCGGCGTCCTCGTCGGCCCACCGCTCCACCGTGTGCCGCACGGATCGGGCGATCGGGCGCAGCAGTGGATTCGCGGCGGCGGCGAGGTCGGCGGTGAACACGTACCAGGCGTGGCCGTGTCGCAGGTGGGACCCCTCGTGCGCGAGGACGACGCCCAGTTCGGCCGGGGCGAGCCGGTCCACGAGCCCGCTGCTGAGGATGATCCGCCCCGCTGGCGGCGGGGTGCTGAACGCCTCCGGCCGGTCGGAATCCAGCACGCTGAGCCGGTCGGCGTGGGGCAGGTCGGCGCAGGCGCGGCGTACCGCGATCATGGCCAGGGTCCGGCGGACGGCGCGGGTGGTGGCGTGCGCGGCGGCGGCGAGGGCGGCGACGGCCAGGGTGACCGCCACCGGGCCGGGCGCCGGCAGTGCGGCGCGCAGGGCGCTGCCGGACCAGGGGCCGAGGGTGACCAGCGCCGGGAGTTGGGCGAACCAGGGGAGGGCGACCAGCATGGCGAGGGCGGTGCCGCCCCCGGCCACGGCGGTGGCGGTGGCGGTGAGCAGGCGGGTCGCGGTGGCCGGCGGCAGCCGGCGGGCCAGGGCGGGCGCGCAGCCGGCGCTGAGCACCCAGGCGACGGCGGCGACCAGGACGGCGCGGATCATCTCGCTGGGCCGTCCTCGGTGTCGGCGGCGGTCAGCAGGGCGACGAGCAGTTGCTCGTCGTCGGGGGAGAGGGTGTCGACGAACCGGGTCAGCACGGCGGTGCGGTCGCCGCCGGCGTCCAGCAGCCGGCGCATCCGCCGGGCGGTGAGTTCGGCCTCGTCGCCGACCAGCCGGTACGCGTAGGCGCGGCCGGCGCGGATCCGGGTGAGTACGCCCTTGGCGGTGAGCCGGGCCAGTACGGTCATCACGGTGGTGTAGGCCAGGTCGCCGTCGAGGCGGTCGCGCACCTCGGCGGGGGTCAGCGGGCCGGGCGCCGCGGCGAGGGTGGCCAGCACCTGCTGTTCCAGGCCGCCGCGTGGCCGCCGTGCGTCGTCCATCCGTCTCCCCTCGCCGTTGCCGCCAGGCTACTACGAAACTTGTAGTAGCCCGGTCGAGGGGGCGAGGCGGCCACCTGCCCCGGGATGCTCAGCCGGGCCGGCCGGGCCGCGAGTTCGGCGAAGGGGCCAGCCGGTGGCCGGTCAGCCGGAATCCGACGCCGCGTACCGCGACGATGGTCACCCCGGCGTCGAGCTGGTCGAGCTTGCGCCGTAGCCGTTTCACCAGGGACTGCACACCGGACTTCGGCTGGGACCCGTCGTCGTGCCAGACGGACCGCTGCAGTTCGGCGTAGCTCCAGGCGCGTACCGGCTCGGCGGTCAGGCAGGTCAGCAGGTCGCGTTCGAGTCGGGTGAGGTCCACCTCGCGGTCCCCGTACCGTGCTGCGGACCGGGCCGCGTCGATCAGCAGGGTGTGGTCGGGCGTACCGGCTGCCCGCGTCGGCGGGTCGGGCGGCTGCCGCGGGGATGCGATCAGTCTGCGCAACTCGTCGAGATCGGCGACCAGGAGCAGCGGCGCCACGCCGTCGAGGAGTTCGGCGAGCCGGATTCGGTCGGCGGGTGCCGGCGTCACCCCGATCACCAGTGGAAACGGGGGTTCGTCGAGTTCGGAGCCGTCCGGCGTCCGGCTCGTCTCGTCCTCGGTCACCGCGCCTCACCCCCGCACGGACCGTTGGCGAAAATCGCCCGCATTGAAGATCGCCGTGACAGTAATCGTCAAGCGGGCCGCCCGGTCGCTAACTGTTGGCGACATGTTGCTCACGTAAAGTTCTTGATCGTCCTTTCGTCGCGATCATAGTGTCCCCCCAGGTAGCCGGCGTGACCCGCACGGCCGCCTCGGGGGCTTGGGGGGTTCGTTCATTCCGCTGTGGATCCAACGGGGACGGGTCTCCTGCACCCTTCGCCATGCTCGATCACTCGCGGGTCGTTCTGGAGGAGGCAGCACCGATGCTGAGACGTCCACACCGGAGGCGCCTGGTCGATCGGCTGGTGAGCGCGAGCGCCGCGATGGTCCTCGTCGCGACAGCCCTGGCCGCCACCGGCACAGGAGCGCAGGCCGAAGCGGGAACAGGTACCTCGACCGGCGACAAGATCCGAACCGAACTCACCCGGCAGCTCGACGCCAAGGGCGAGGCCGACTTCTGGATCCACTTCACGGACCGGGCCGACCTGAGCCAGGCCGCCGGGATCAAGGACTGGGCCAAGCGGGGCACCGCGGTCGCCGACGCGTTGCGGAAGACCGCCACCGAGAGCCAGGCCAAGATCCGGGCGGAGCTCGACAGCTCCGGCACGAAGTACCAGACCTTCTGGGCGACCAACGCCATCAAGGTCAGTGGCGGGTCTTCGACCATGGTTCAGAACCTCGCCGCCCACGCCGAGGTCGACGGCCTGTACGCCCCGATGGAGTACAAGGTCCCCGAGGTCACCCAGGGCGACAACGAGAAGACCGTGAACGCCCTGGAGTGGGGCATCGCGAACATCAACGCCGACGACGTGTGGTCCCAGTACGGCGTCAAGGGCGCCGGCATCACGGTGGCCAACATCGACACCGGGGTCCAGTTCGACCACCCGGCGCTCGTCCGCTCCTACCGCGGCAACAACGGCGACGGCACCTTCGACCACAACTACAACTGGTACAACGCCGCCGGGACCTGCGCCGCTGCGCCCTGCGACAACAACGGCCACGGTACGCACACGATGGGCACCATGGCCGGCTCCGACGGCGCGAACCAGATCGGCGTCGCCCCCGACGTCAAATGGATCGCGGCGAACGGCTGCTGCCCCAGCGACGCCGCCCTGATCTCCTCGGGGCAGTGGATGCTGGAGCCCAGGGACCTCAACGGTCAGAACCCGGACGCCAGCAAGCGGCCGAACATCATCAACAACTCGTGGGGAACCACGGCGCCCTCCAACGACCCGTTCATGGAGGACGTGACCAACGCCTGGACCGCCTCGGGCATCTTCGGCTCCTGGTCCAACGGCAACAACGGTCCGGGCTGCCAGACCAGCGGCTCTCCGGGCAGCCGGACCAGCAACTACTCGGTCGGCGCGTACGACGTCAACAACAACATCGCCAGCTTCTCCTCCCGCGGTTCCGGGCAGGACGGGCAGATCAAGCCCAACGTCTCCGCACCCGGCGTGAACGTCCGGTCCAGTGTCCCGGGCAACAGCTACGCCAGCTACAACGGCACCTCCATGGCCTCCCCGCACCTCGCGGGCACGGTCGCGCTGCTCTGGTCGGCCGCGCCGGCGCTGGTCGGTGACGTCGCCGCGACCCGGGCGCTGCTGGACAACACCGCCGTCGACAAGGAGGACCTCCAGTGCGGCGGCACCGCGGACGACAACAACGTCTACGGTGAGGGCCGCCTCGACGCGCTCGCGCTGCTCAACGCCGCCCCGATCGGCGACACCGGAACCCTGACCGGCACGATCACCGACGCCGCCAGCGGCAGCCCGATCGGCGGGGCCACGGTGGCCCTGACCGGCGGGGCCACCCGCCAGCTGACCACCGGCAGCGACGGCAAGTACTCCTCGCTGCTGCCGGCCGGGGACTACCAGGTCGCCGTGTCGGCGTTCGGCTACCAGAGCAGGACGGTGCCGGCGACGATCACCAAGGACACCACCACGACGGCCAACATCGCGCTCACGGCCATGCCGAGCGTCACCGTCAGCGGAACGGTCACCGACGGTTCCGGCCATGGCTGGCCGCTCTACGCGAAGGTGAGCGTCGAGGGTCCCTCGGGCGTGTCCGACTACACCACTCCGACCAATGGCGAGTACAGCTTCAAGCTCCCGGCCGGGGCGACGTACAGCGTGAAGGTGGAGCCGCAGTACCCGGGGTACCGGACGGTGACCAAGGAGGTCGCGGTCGGCTCGAGCAACGTCACCTACGACGTGGCCGTGCCGGTGGCCGACAACGGCTGCACGACCGCGCCCGGATACCGCTACGGCTCCGACGGCGTGTACGAGACCTTCGACGGCACGACCGTGCCGGCCGGCTGGTCGGTGGTGGACGGTCTCGGTAACGGCCAGGTCTGGCAGTTCAACGACCCGGGCAACCGTGGCAACCTGACCGGCGGGACCGGCAGGTTCGCGGTGCTCGACAGCGACAAGTACGGCAGCGGCAACCGGCAGGACAGCTCCCTGGTCAGCCCGGTCGTCGACCTGACCGACGTCGCGGCGCCGGTGATCCGGTTCAACCAGGACTTCCGGCAGCTGAGCTCCAACAAGGCGGATGTCGACCTCAGCCTCGACGGCGGCACCACCTGGACCAACGTGCTCCGGCAGTCGGCCAGCGCCCGGGGACCGCTGGTCACCGAGGTCAAGATCCCGCAGGCGGCCGGCAACGCGCAGACCCGGGTCCGGTTCCGCTACTACGACGCCGCGTGGGCCTGGTGGTGGCAGGTCGACAACGTGCTGATCGGCAGCCAGGTCAGCTGCCAGCCGATCGACGGTGGCCTCGTGCTCGGCCACGTCCGGGACGCCAACGACGACAGCTACGTCAACGGCGCCACCGTCACCAGCGACGACCGCCCGGCGGAGAAGGCCACGACCGCCGCCACACCGGATGACACCACGTTGCCCGACGGCTTCTTCTGGATGTTCTCGTCGCTGACCGGATCGCACCCGTTCACCGCGAAGGCCGGCAGCTACGTCACCCAGAGCAAGGACGTCGACGTCCAGAAGAACAAGGCGACGGCCGCGACCTTCCGACTCGCCGCCGGCCGGCTGTCGATCCAGCCGACCGAGGTGAGCGGCACCGTGCAGATGCCCACCGGCACGGTGAACAAGACGTTCACCGTGACCAACACCGGCGGCGCGCCGGTCGACGTCCAGTTCGGCGAGCGGGACGGCGGCTTCGTGCTCCTCGGGGCCGACGGATCCCGGACGAGCAGGCAGGAGATGCTCGGCTCCACCGGGGCGCCGCGGCAGCGGCTCGACGCGCCGACATCGTTCGCCGCCCAGGCGACCGGCAAGTCGGACACCGTGACCAGCGCGCCCGGCCCGCAGGCCGCGCCGTGGACCGACATCGCGGACTACCCGGCGAACGTCATGGACAACCGGGTGGTGAACCTCGACGGCAAGGTGTACTCCATCGCCGGCGGCAACGGCACGGCGTCCTCGGCGAAGAACTACGTCTACGACCCGATCGCGCAGAACTGGGCGCCGATCGCCGACCTTCCCGGCGCGCGTAACGCCATGACCGTGGGCGTCGCCGACGGAAAGATCATCGCGACCGGCGGCTGGGGCGCCTCCGGTCCGGACGCCACCACCTGGTCGTACGACCCGGCGGCCAACACCTGGACGAAGAAGGCCAACAACCCGGCGCCGCGCGCCGCCGCCGGGCAGGCGGTCGTCGACGGCAAGCTCTACGCCGTCGGCGGTTGCACCACCTCGTCCTGCACGCCGATGTCCAACTCCGTCCTGCGGTACGACCCGGGCAGCGACACCTGGGAGACCCTGCCCAACTACCCGAAGTCGGTGGCCTTCGCCTCCTGCGGCGGCATCGACGGGGTCGTCTACTGCACCGGCGGCAACGACGGCGCCGCCGCGCAGAAGGCCGGCTACGCGTTCGACCCGGCGGCCAACGCGTGGACCGCCATCGCCGACGCCCCGGCCGACAGCTGGGCCAGCTCGTTCGCCGTCGCGAACGGCAAGCTCCTCGTCGTCGGTGGGGTGCAGGGTGGGGCCATCACCAACGCCGGCTTCGCCTACGACCCGGCCACCAACGCCTGGTCCAACCTGCCGAACGCCAACACCCCGCGCTACCGCGGCGGCGCGGCGTGCGGCTTCTACAAGATCGGTGGCTCGTCCGGCAGCTTCACCGCCACGCCGGACAGCGAGGCGCTGCCCGGGCTCGAGGAGTGTGCCGAGGGCCCGGCCGACGTCAGCTGGATGACGATCGACAGGACCGCCGCCACGCTGGCGCCCGGACAGCAGGTCACGGTCACCGTCGGCATGACGGCGAACGTCGACCAGCCGGGCACCTACTCCGGTTCGATAACGATCAAGGAGAACACGCCGTACACCGCGGCGCCGGTGCCGGTGACGATGAACGCGCAGCCGCCGACCACCTGGGGCAAGTTGATGGGCTCGGTCACCGGCAAGAGTTGCGAGGGTGCCAGCTCGCCGCTCCCCGGTGCGATCGTCCAGGTCAACGCGAAGTCGATGTCCTGGACCTTCACCACCGACGCCCAGGGCAGGTACGCCTACTGGCTCGACCGCAAGCACAACCCGTTGAAGTTGATCGTCGCCAAGGACGGCTGGCAGCCCCAGACCCGCCAGACGATGATCAAGACCACTCCGACCGCCGAGAACTTCGAACTCCTGCCGACCCGCTGCTGACCACCGAGCGGTGACGCAGTCCGGCCCGCCTGGTTCCCACCAGGCGGGCCGGACCGTTCACCGGCAACGGCCGCGCACCGCGGGTCAGGGTGATCCGAGACGGAAGCCCACCCCGCGCACCGCGTGGATCGTCAGCGCGGCCCCGACCCGGGTGAGCTTGCGCCGGATCCGCCGCACCACCGAGTGCATGTCCGAGCCGCGGCCCAGATGGTCGTTGCCCCACACCGCACGGTGCAGCCGCGCATAGGTCCAGACCTGGCCGGGGGTGTCGACCAGGCAGCGCAGGAGGTCGTGTTCCAGCGGGGTCAGGCCGACCTCACGGCCCCGCCAGCGCAGGACCCGTCGGTCGGAGTCGACGCTCAACTCGGACGGTGGCGTGCCGGCGTCCGGCACGATGCGACCATCGGGGTCACCGGCGGGCGCCGGGTCGGGCTTCCGCACCAGTTCAAGGAATCTGCGCGCCTGATGGGCGCTCGAGACGAGCAGGAACGTCTCCGTCCCGCCGAGCACCTGCGCGAGCTGTCGACGTTCGGCCGCCGAGGCCGCCACGCCGATGACCAAGGACGGGATGCCAGTCATCCTCCGCCCCTTCCGGTTCTGCAATTGTGTGAGGCATTTCCTTGTCGCCGATCAACCACGCCGGAAACGGCGCGAAAATCGCCGCCGCACGACGGTTGCGGCGGTCAGGATGGGCCACGACGGACACCCGGCGAATCGGCCGGCGCGGACGCCCTGTGCGGTAGCTGCGGCTATGTGAGGCGGTGATCTACTTCTCAGGGATCATATAGCCGATGACCGATGATTGGTATAGCAGTTAACGTCAATGTAACGACCGTTGTCCGAATTACCCGAACAATTTCGGTGAGCGGCCTACGAGCAGAATCACACACCGCTCAGCCGGCCACGTTGGGCCGCCCGAACAAACTGGCGTAGCCGGACGGAAGCTGGGTCAGCACGTCGTTCAGCTCCCCGCCGGAGACCGCGTCCGCGATCGTCGACAGGACCGCACCGGCGTCCCACTCGGCGGTACGTTCCGTCGCGCCCGTCCCGTCACCGACCTTCCGCAGGAACTCCGTGACCCCTTCCCGCAGGCCCCCGCCGACCGCCGACGTCAGGGCCTCGCCCAGCTCCGCCGGCAGCTGCGCGCCGAGCTGCCGCGCCTCGTCCGGCTGCAGCCGCTCCGCCAGACAGGTCACCACCACGCTGATGACCTGCTGCGCCTCGGCGGCGCTGTCGTACTCGCCGCGTTCCCGGACCCGCGCCACGAACTCCTGGTACTTCAAAGCTGCCTCCCGAATCGGTCCATGCCGGATCCTGACACGTCCCCCGCCGGGACGTGCCGGCTTCGGCGGTTCCACCGGCCAGGGGCACCCGACGCCGCCGCGCCGGACGGCTGGGCGAGGTGGGGGCGGATAGGGTCGGACATCGTGCGGAGCAAACAGGAGTTGAGCGACACCATCCGCCGCGACCGGCGGGCCGCGCTGGTCGTCAACGCCCACTCCCGCCGGGGGCGCCGGCTCTACCAGACCGTGCACGACCGGCTGCGCGCCGCCGGGGTCACCCTGCTCGGCGCGTACCCGGTCGAGCGGGCCGGAGACCTCGACCGCGTCCTGGCCGAGGCCGCCGACCTGGGGCCGGACCTGCTGGTCGCGGGCGGAGGCGACGGCACGATCGGTGCCGCCGCCCGGCTGCTCGCCCACCGCGACGTCGCGCTCGGCCTGCTGCCGCTGGGCACCACCAACAACTTCGCCCGTACCGTCGGAGTACCGCTCGACCTCGACGCGGCCGTCGGCGTGCTCACCGCCGGCAAGGTGATCGACGTGGACCTCGGCCTGATCGGCGACACCCGGTTCACCAACCATGTGGGCATCGGGCTCTCCGCCGACATCATGCTCAGCGCGCCGCCTCGGCTGAAGCGGATCGCGGGCCGGCTCGCCTATCCGGTCACCGCCTGGGCCTGCTCGCCCGGCACCGGCCGCTGCGGGTCACCGTCCGCGCCGAGGGGCGGGAGCACGCCTTCCCCACCCACCAGGTGTACGTCGCCAACGGCGGATTCCACGCCGGTCGGCCGATCACCGCCGACGCCAACGCCGACGACCGGCTGCTGGTCGCGTACCCGGTGGGGGCGTCAACTGCTGTTAAGGGGGTGTTCTTTAGGCGGCAGAGACGTGTTCTGGTGCGGTGTTTGGGTGAGGGGCTGCGGGAGTGTCGTACCCATCGCCAACACTGACCCCGAGGGGTGAGTGGGGGTGGGTGTGCGCGGTATGCAGGCGTATCGTTTTGCGCTCGATCTGACGCCGGCTCAGGAGCGGGTGGTGCTGGCGCATGCTGGTGCGGCGAGGGTGGCGTACAACTGGGCGTTGGCTCGGGTGAAGGCCGTCATGGGCCAGCGCGCCGCCGAGCGTTCCTACGGCACGCCTGAGGAGCTGCTGACGCCGGCCCTCGGGTGGAATCTCGCCGCGTTGCGCAAGGCGTGGAATCAGGCGAAGTCGGATGTGGCGCCGTGGTGGCCGGAGTGCTCGAAGGAGGCGTTCAACACCGGCCTGGACAACCTGGCGCGCGGGTTGAAGAACTGGTCGGACTCCCGGGCAGGCAAGCGGGCCGGTCGGCGGGTGGGTTTTCCGCGGTTCAAGTCCCGCCGACGTACCACGCCGAGTGTCCGGTTCACCACCGGGGCGATCCGGGTGGAGCCCGACCGTAAGCATGTGGTGCTGCCCCGGCTGGGCCGGCTCAAGCTGCACGAGTCGACCCGTAAGCTCGCCCGCCGCTTGGAGGCGGGCACGGCCCGGATCCT
>NZ_JBSGJR010000004.1:0-43103 GCF_053605645.1 Micromonospora sp. NPDC003776 | reverse complement strand
CACCACCATGCCCCGGACCCGGTCGCATCGACAATGAACGATCGCAGACGCGGGGCCGGAACGCCCGACATCAGCCGTGAACGATCGAGGCTAGCGCCGCCTCGATCTCCTGACCGCGCGCACGCGAACCGGGCCGCCCCCAGCCACGCCGGCTCCTCGACCTCCTCCCCGCGGCCAGCGCGAGCCGCGCGGCGTTGAGCGCCAGGTGCCGGGACCCGAGATGTCGCAGGCACGTCGACGCCTTGCCGACCTGGGCGAGCATGATCCCACCGGCCGCGGCGACCGCCCGGCGCGCCGGGACAGCCCACCCGCACACCGTCGGTCGGCAACTACTCATCCTGGTCGAGGGTGCTGATCGCGGCGCACCACGACACGAGCGGCGCCGGCAACTACGCCAGGCAGGCGCCCCTCGCCCTATTGGATGCCGCCAGCAGAGTCGGCTCGCCGGCGGCTGATGACACCGCCAACCGCCCGACGGGTGTGCGGGCCCGGCGGCCCGCGAAGGGCCGCGCCGCCGCTGAGGATCCCGGATGCCGTATGGCATCGGCGGGTTCGTGCTCGCGTCGACGGCACCCCCGGCATTTTTCTAACGGGAAGACCACCAGGTCGAGGGCGTCACGGCACGGAAGCCCAGCGACTCATACAGCGGCCTACCCAAACGGGAAGCCGTCAGCGTGACCGGCATGTCCACCATGTGGGCGAGAGACCCGAGCATGACCGCCCGCCCGACACCGGCGGACCGGAAAGCCGGCGACGTCCCCACCCAGTAGTGGCTGCCGAATCCGTCTTCCACGACGGTCACACACGCTCCAGCGACCTCGCCGTCACGCCGGGCCAGGAACACGTCCACCCCCGGCTGTTGCAGCAGGGCGGGAGGGAACATCTCACCGCCCCGGTGGGGCTCGAACCTGGCCAGCTCGAAAGCCGCGATCACCACCCGCTCAGCCGCGCGGAGGTCCTCCGCGGTCCTCGGGCGGATCACCTCCAGCGCCGGTTCGGCAACGGCGCCCGGCTGGCGCGCCATCACCGGCATCTGCCAACTGCGCATGTTGAGGTGGCTCAGATCCGTCGAGCTGAACGGGTCCTCGGCGTCGACCGGGCCGGTCGCCTGGTCGGCAAGGTCGGTTATCTCGGCCATCTCGTCGGCGCGGAGGTCGGGCGCCTGGATCAGGACGCGCAGGCCCGCACGCTCGTCGCCGACGACGGCCAGAAAGCCAGGTCGACGGATGACCTCGTGGCCACGGGCCCGCCCGGTGGCCGTCCAGAAGGCAGCGGAGTTGCGGGCCTGTCGGAAGGCGGCCTCAGTGCGAGTAGCGCGGTTGGTGGCGTCCAGTTCGATCGTCATGGCGGCGGCGGTTCTTTCCTCGCGGTCGGTCACGGGTGGAAGGCATCCTCAGGTCCGTTCGCAACGATTCAAGCCGCCGCCTCGAGCCACTGGCAGTGCCGATCAGTGTTGCGTTGCTTGGGCCAATGCAGCCGCGCGTGCCGCACCTTTCTTGTGCGTCCGCCATGGCAGGGCGAGGGCAATGGCTCGACCCGATCAGGGATGAAATCTATCAGTGACGATGCGTCACTAGGCATTGGGCAACAAACTCCGCGACTGCCTGGTTGACGGCGGCCGACCGGATCGATTCGAACAGGTCGAAGTTGTGGTGCGCGCCGGGCAACTCCGCGTATCGGACCGGAGCGCGGGATACCGCCCGTACCCGCTCGGTAAACGCGCGCGTCCGAGGCCGGTACCACGACATCGTTCTGGCCATGGATGATCAGCAGCGGCGGTCCGTCGCTCAGCGTGAGGTCTCCGTAGTTGCCGTAGCGTCCGATCAGCCCCGCGATGCCGTCCGCGCCCTCGCCGGCCACTCGCACCGCCAGGTATGCACCGGCCGAGCTGCCGGCGAGGAACAGTGTTTCCGGATCGAGGTAGCCGCCCGGCATTACGCACCCATCAGCCGGCGCCACACGGCCACATACCCGCGCAGGATCCACGGTACGAGCAGCCAGAAGGCGATGCCGGCGAGCGCGTGAACCGCCCAGGCGCCGGCGAGCGTCGGGCCGCCCCAGGAGTCGCGGTACTCGCCGCTCATGCCGAACAACGACCGTGCCGGGTACGCGAGGTTCACCACCACGCCGATCCAGCAGTACCCGACCACCGCCAGCGCCACCACATCCACCGGTACCGCGGCCAGCCCGTTGAGCCGGGACCGCCGCGGCTCACGCCGCAGCAGGGCGCTCCCGACTGTCCGCTGGGCTTCGCCGCCGTCCACCAGAGCCCAGAGCCCGAGCGGGACAGACAGCACAACGAAGACCGTGTATTTGTAAGGTTCTGCCGTCAGCGGCAACCTCCACCAAGGCACGTCGCACAGCGTAGCGACCATCGGCAATGAACTGATCTCAGCAAGAGTTGGATGGCGATGACGTTTCACGCTCTGCTGACCTTGGTGCTGTGGGAGTCGGCCGTCGGCATACTGGGAGACGCTGCTGGCGATGCCGGGCATGCTGTGGGCATGACCGAGCAACCCAAAGATCGTTCCGCCCTGTCCGGCGACACGCTGCCCGCTGCACCGCCAGTGATCTCTGTGATGTTGATCGTCTCCGATGCAGACGCCGCAGTCGCCTGGTACAGGACTGCACTGGGCGCGACGGAGCTGTGGAACCTCGGTGGCGTGGCCGGCCTTGAGATCAGCGGCGCCCCCTTCTTCCTCCACGAGGTCAATCCCGAGAACCCTACAGAGACCAGTCCCGGACAGGCGGGGGCCACGAGCACCCGCATCGAGGTGTTCGTCGATGACCCCGACACCTTCATCGAGCACGCCGTCGCGGCCGGCGCAGTCGCCGGAGCGGCAATCGAGGATCACCGCGTGCCGTGGGGGACGCACCGTCAAGGTGGCTTCACGGACCCGTTCGGTCACAACTGGTCCGTGGGCGATAGGTCGCCCCTGGGCTCTACAGGTATGCCGTACCCTGCCTCCTGACTGGCCGACTGCTGGCCCGCTGATCCGATGTCATGCCCGTTCGGCGCGCCTTGGCAGGTAGACGGAATGGGCCGGCCCACCCTGCCTGCGGTGCCTCGAACCGCCAGACCCGAGGAGTCGATACTGGGATGACGGCAGCGCGACCGACGCCCACGCAGGACGATGTGTTCGGGTACTTCCACACGTTGTCGAACTGGGGACGTTGGGGCGACGACGACGAGCTCGGCACTCTGAACCACATCACCGACGACGTCCGGCTGGGGGCGGCGCGGGCCGTGCGCCACGGCAGGAGCGTGTCGTGCGCATGGGAGGTATCCGTACCGGAGGAGATGGAGCGGTCGACGACGACGTGCCCGTGCGCCGCGGACATGCCGGGTGCCGAGAACATGCCGCTGCCCGGGTTCCGCAAAGACCGGCGCTGGGGCTTTTCATCCGAGCGGCTCAGCATCACGTTCCACGGCAACACCGTCACCCACCTCGACTCGCCGTGCCACATTTTCTGGGACGGCGCGATGTACAACGGGCGGTCGCACTCGTTGGTCGACGCCACGACGGGATCCGGGTGGGCGGCCGTCACGGCCGCGGCGAACGGGATCATCACGCGCGGCGTCCTGCTGGACATCGCAAGGGTCCGTGACGTGCCGTGGTTGGAGCCGGGGCAGGGCGTGTTTCCTGAGGATCTTGAGGAGGCCGAGCGTCGTCAGGGTGTGCGGGTGCGATCCGGCGATGCGGTACTCCTGCGCACCGGCTATGGCCGGGTCCGGCACGAGGCCGGTGCGGCCAACGGATTCACGCAGGCCGGCTGGCACGCGTCCTGCCTGCCGTGGCTGCATGAGCGGGGAGTCGCGCTGATCGGCGCCGACAGCCCCCAGGAGGTTCAGCCGTCGGGGTACGACGAAATGTTGATGCCGGTTCACGCCGTGGGCCTCGTCGCGATGGGGTTGTGGCTGCTCGACAACTGCGACCTGGAGGGGTGCCCGACGACGGCTGCTGAGCTCGACCAGTGGGACTTCCACCTCGCAGTCGCGCCGGTCCGCTTCGCCGGTACCTCCGGCAGCCCGGTGAACCCGATCGCCACCTTCTGACCGCGGGACTCCCGCCCGGCGGTGTCGGCACCCTTCACCGCCTCCCGCAGGGTGTGGAAGTGCTGCTTCAGGAATTCGTCGCGGCGGACCCGGTCGGCAGGGACGCGGAACGCGGCGCGCGGCCCGGGCCGCCCCGACCATCGGCACCCGTCCACATGGGATGATCAATCAGGCGTGATCTTCGCGCCTGAGGACTTCTGGGAGGACGTGTGCGCGGATCAGCGCGACGACTGGCCGTCTCGATTCTCGCCGTGGTTGCCGGTGCGGTGACATTCGCCTCGCCCGCACGGGCTGCGACCAACCCCTTCACCGCGGCGCAGGCCTGCAACAACGACTTCGGCGGATCGTGGGCGTATGCCAGCGACGGGCACCGGACGATCTATGCGTCCGACGGCACGAAGGTGGGCGATGTCTACCTGATGTACAACAGCGCCACCGGGTACAACTGCGTCGCGACGCTCAAGGCCGTGGCCGTCGGCTCGACGACCGGGGTCTCCGCCGGGATCCGGGTTTACGGCGGTTCCTGGGCCTACGACTCCGGCAGCTACAAGTACTACGCCGCGATCCAGCGTTCTGCGGTCGACAAGTGCGTGATGTACAGCGGTGAGGTGTTGTACGGCACCAGCTGGCAGAGCGCCGGCCGGTACAGCTGGGGCAACTGCGGCTGAGCCGCGGCTCCCCGCCACCGTGGTTTCGTGACGGTGAGGGCGCCGTGGCGGCGGCATGGGCTCCGATGTGGGGGTCCATGCCGCGCTGGCGCCGAGCCGTTCACCGGCGCTCGATCGCCTCAGGACGGCAGGGGACGCAGCGGCCGGCGGGCTGACCGATCTGCCCAGGAGGCTGGCACCAGCCACCAACGGTTGGCGTGGCGGCGCGCCGCCAGGCGGCGGTCCCCGCCGGCGCCCGCCGACGCGCCGGCATAAGCCGCCGCCACCCCCCGCGGCGCTTACGGGCGTGTCGCCGTTCACCCGGTCTTTCAGGACTTTGGGTGGCACGCTGACTGTCACCCCCGGCGTGTCCTGCGCACGGTCGCGCACGGCGCCGAGGACGTGTCGAGACCGGGCGACTACTTCGCAAGGGTTTGAGCGCGCGTGCGGCCGTACTCGGCCAGGGCGTGGAACGCTGCCTTCGGCGTCCACGAGCCGTCCGGCAGTACCCGCACGATCCCCCGCGCGGCCAGGTCGTAGTCGTGCTCCGGGTCGCCGGTGGTCGGCAGGTGACGGTTCGCGAACGTGTATACGAACGCCGCCTCCACCCCGCCCGCCTCGTAGTCGCGCAGCAGGTCCAGGACGTAGCGGGCCTGGCCCTCCTCATCACGCTCCAGTTGCGCGGTGAGCTTCGCGGCGCGCCCGTGCTCGTCGTACGTCACCGGCTCCGTCCGTCCCGCGACGTCGGCCGCGCCGCGGAATGTGCAGCAGCCGAACTCGGTCGCGGCGTACGGCTTGCCCTGCCCCACCGCCGACGCGAGGCCTTGCGGGAACGCCGCGGCGTTGGTCGCGTCGCGGTAGCCGGCGTCGCTGGCGATGATGTCGAACGGGGTCCAGTCGACGTCCTCCAGCGGGATCGAGGCGTAGCCGACGGGGCCGCCGAACCGCTCCCGCACCGCGGGCACCACCTCGGCGAGGAAGTCGCGTACTGCGGCGCGCGCGGCCGGGACCGCCTTCCGCATCCGCATCGGATCGGCGAACAGCGCCATGCGCTCTGCCAGGTCACGACCGGGCAGGAAGCCGGCGGTGAACATGGAGATCTCGGAGCCCGTGAGGTACACGACCGGAGTCCCGCCGCGCCGTAGCCGCTCGGCGCGCTCGGCGCCGTCGAGCAGGAACGCCATGAGCCCGTCGCGGTCGAGGTCGTTGGTGAAGGGGCAGTACCACACCTCGAGCCCGGCCTCGGCGGCGAATCGCGCGGCCATCTCCAGCCGGTCCTGGACACCGCCGGTGATGCGCACCGCGTCGCAGTGCAACTCCTCCCGGATGACGCGCAGGTCGCGCCGTACGGTCTCGGGCTTGAACGGCTCGTGCGTCGTGGAGCCGGCGCTTACGAAGCCGGTGTCGTAGTTCATGCCGAAGACGCGCATAGGGAGTTCTCCTCGCTCGTAAGGTACGCCCCGTACCCTATAGGGTACGTCGAGTACCCTGCAAGGCATGACCACGAGGCGCCGGGGAGCAGAACTGGAACGGGCCATCCTGCACGCGGCGGCGGAGGAACTGCGCGAGTCCGGCTACGCGGGGATGACCATGGACCGCGTCGCCGCCCGGGCCGGTACGAACAAGAACGCCATCTACCGCCGGTGGCCGAATCGGGCGGCGCTGGGCATCGCGGCGTACCGCCACCTCTCCGACGCCGTGATGCCGAACCCCGACACGGGCACTCTGCGCGGCGACGCGCTCGAGATGCTGCGGCGGGCGAACGAGACGTGGTCCTCGCCGCACGGAGCGGTGCTACGCGGCCTGCTGGCGGCTGCGGCGGATGACCCGGCGCTGCTCGAACTCATGCGTGAACGGTCGGGCGCGGAAACCATGGACCGCGCCTGGCTGACCATGCTCGAACGCGCCGTAGCACGCGGCGAGGCGCCGCCGGCGGCCGCCCATGCGCGGGTTGCGACCACGCCGATGATGCTGCTACGAGCCGAGTACGCGATGCGCGGCGTCCCCTCGGTCCCGGACGAGGTACTGATAGAAATCGTCGACGAGGTCTTCCTGCCTCTTGTACGCGGCCGCGCCTGAACGCCCACACCGAACGCGACCACGCGCGACTCGATGCGGGCCGCAGATGTGCCCCGTGCAATCCGGACCTTGCATCCACTCACCGGAGCCACGACCAAGTGCCCTGACAGTGAGGATGTAGGAGTGCTCGAGCACTACCGCTCGCTCGGCAAACTGGCATCCATCGGCGCGGCCCTCACACCAGCGGAGATCACCGCCAAGGCAGTGGACCACGAGTCGCAGTAGAAGAACCGACTTCCGAACTGTCGTTGATCGGTCGTTGGGCCGCCGCTGAATGCAGCACGCTGACCCTATGAACCGTCCGGTCGCATTCATCGCAGACCCGCCCGAAAGCCCGGCGGTGGCCGCCGCGTACCAGGAGGACCTCGACTCCGACGGCTACGTCAACAACCTCACTCGTGTCTGGGCCTGGCGCCCTGACGTGCTGAGGTCTTTCCAGGCCCTGCGCGCCGATCTCCTGGCCGAGTCAGGCCTGTCGCCGAGGGAAATGGCCGTGATGGTTGCCGCCACCGCCGCTGCCCGCGGCGACGCCTACTGCGCACTGGCATGGGGGTCGAGGCTGGCCGCGCTCAGTGACGAGGCGACGGCCGCGAAGGTGCTGCGAGGCGCTGATGGTGATCTGTCCGCGCGAGAGGTCGCTCTCGCCGCTTGGTCCCGTCAGGTCGTCCAAGATCCGAATGCCACGACCGAGACCCACGTGGACCGCTTACGCGATGCGGGTCTCAACGACCAGCAGATCTTCGAGGCGACAACCTTCATCGCGTTCCGACTGGCGTTCTCCACCATCAATGACGCGCTGGGAGCACGGCCGGACCCGCAGCTCGCTGAGAAGGCCCCTAGACTCGTCCGCGAAGCCGTCACCTACGGCCGCGAAGTCTAGGTGTGCGGAAGCGTTGCGTCCCTCCATCGCCAACGGCGTCCTGTGACAGTGGCGCGGGATGCTCTCTAGAGGGAGGCGTCAGCCAACGTATCGGTCGAGCTGGCCGGCGGGCCGCTCTGTTGCGGTCCATGTTGGCGGACAAGCGCCTGCTGATCGTGCTGGACAACGCCCGCTCAGCCACGCAGGTACGTCCGCTGCTGCCGGCAATTCGGGCTGCCCGGTTCTCGTCACCAGCAGGAACCTGCTGGCCGGCCTGATGGCCAGCGACGGGGCCCGCCGCCTGGCGGTCGGCCCGCTCAGCGAGGACAAGGCCCTCCGCCTGCTCGGCCGGATCCTCGGCTCGCGGCGCGTCGCGGACGAGCGGGCGGCCGCGGCCCGGCTGGCGCGAAAGGCGCAGTCACCCGCGTGCCGGCATACCGCAGGTGCTCAGCGCAGGACGGCGGCCAGCAGGTCTGTGCCCAGCGTCGTCAGCTCGGGCAGGTTGAGGGTGTAGTGGACGTAGCGTCCGTGCCGCCGGGTGGTGAGCAGGCCCGCGCGGCGCAGGACGGCGAGGTGGCGGGAGACCTCCGGGGGCGAGAGTTCCCAGGCGTGGGCCAGCTCGCCAGTGGTGTGCGGGCCGCGGGCCAGCGTGCGCAGCAGCCGCAGTCGTACCGGATGTGCGAGCGCCTCCAACCGGAGGGTGACCCTTTTCAGCGACACCGGCTCTGACGGACCCGGCTCGGCCACGGGGTACTGCACCACGGGCTGCCATCCAGGCGCGTGGACCACCACCAGGTGCGGGCTGCCGAAGACACTCGGAATGAAGGTGACTCCGGTCCCGTGGGCGGCGGTCGCGTTGTCCTGTAGCTTGTCCACGGCGATGCAGTCGCCGTCGGGTGCCAAGGTGACCGCGCCGGAGACCGAGGCGAGTGCCGCCCCGATGCCCTGGCGCTTCAGCAGGTCGTTCTTCAAACGCAGGTCGGTGGCCAGTTGCACGGCGGCGCCTGCCCAGGCGGCGTCGAAGAACGCCTCGGCGCATCGTTCGAGGGTGTGGCGCACCCGCGCCCGCACCGCGGCCGGGTCCGCGAGCAGCCGCTCCGCGAACGCCTCTTGGAGTGCGCCGCGGGCCTGGGCCAGGTCAAGGGCCCGCTCCCGCGCGGTCGCGTCGGCGAGCGGCGACGGCCCGGTGAAGCGGACCCGGTTGCTGCCGCACGTGGTAATCAGCGCCGCGGTCACATAGGTCTCGTCGTCGACCCGGTCCACATCGTCCAACTCCTCGGCGAGGGTCTGCCGAGGCCGGGCGGGGACGAGGAAATCGGCCCGCGACGAACGCCAGAGGAACTCCGCCTCCCGCAACCGCTCGGCCAGCTCCGGCGGGAGCCCGGCCCACACGTCCCCGGCCCAGACGGCCAGCCGCGGATGATGCCCAGGCTCGGCCAGGACGTGCAACATCGCGGTCAGCTCGGCCAGCGGGGAGGCCGCGAACCGCAGCCGCTCGGCCGGCAGCCCGGTGATGTCGATGCGCACCGTCATCCACCCATCATCCCTGCTCGGACGGCCAGCGACGGCGTCGCTTGACGATGTCCGTCAACCGACGTGCCGCATCCGGCAGCCCGTCGCAACCGTTGGCGCCATGGCAACGACCACCGGAATCCACCCCCACGCCCTCCTGCGAGCCTCCGGAGGCCCCCGCTACGCCGTCGCCCTGGCCGTGGACGCGCTCGGCACCGGCCTGCTGAGGCCCTTTCTGCTGCTCTACGGAGTGACGGTGCTCAGACTGTCCGCGCCCATCACCGGCACCGCCATGACAGCCGCCGTCGTCGCGGGTCTGGTGTGTATGCCCGCGGTGGGCCGATGGCTGGACCGGGGCGCCCGCAGCACGGTCGTGGCGGCGTCGATGCTGGTGCGGGTGCTGGGCGTGGCGCTGCTGCTGGCCACCCCGACGGGGAACATCTGGCTGTTCGCGGCAGCGGCGCTCTTCCTCGGCATCGGCAACCAGGCATGGCCCGCCGCCCACGCCGCCCTCGTGGCCAGCGTTGCCCGGGGCCGGGAACGCGACGCCGCCCTCGCAGGGGGACGCGCCCTGCGCAACGCCGGCCTGGGCGCCGGCGCACTCCTGGCCACGGCATGCCTGGCGGGCGGAACCCCCGCATTGCAGGCGCTGGCCGCCGTCACCGGGCTCGCCTACCTTGCCGCGGCCGCCTTGGCGTGGTCGGTCCACGTGCACGCTCGTCCCGCCGCCGCAGCCAGTGACAGGATCGACGAGCCCACACCCCGGATGCGCGTGCTGCTGGCCGCCAACGTGATCTACGTCTTCTGCCTCAACGTCCCCGAAATCGCGCTCCCTCTGGTCCTAGTGACGCAGATGCACGCCTCCCCGGTGTGGTCGGCGGCCATCTTTGTGGCCAACACGGTGCTGGTGGTCACCATGCAGGTTCCGGTCACCGTCGCGATGTCCCGCTTCCCTCGCCGGTCCGTGCTGGCAATCGCCGGCGTGGTGCTCACCGCGTCCTACCTCGGCTTCCTCGCGGCCACCTCCCTGGGACACGGCTGGGGTGCCCCGGCCGTCGCCGCGGTGTCCGTGGTCTGCACGATCGGCGAGATCATCTATGCAGGCAGCGCCACCGCGCTCGTCACCGCGCTCGCCCCGGCGCATGCCCTGGGGCGCGTCCTCGCGCGCTTCCAGCTCTCCACGGGCGTCGGGCTCGCCGTCTCTCCAGCGGTCATCACCGCTCTCGCACCGCTCGGCCCAACTGCCCTATGGGGCAGCCTCGCCGCCGCGACGCTCCTCTGCGCCTCCGCCGTCGCCCGCTGAGCATCAGGTCGTGGCAAGCGCCCGCAGGATCCGCTCACTTACCAGCCACACCGGACCGCTCGGCGCAGTCTTGGTAGTCAAGGCGGCACCGGTCGCCGGTCGAACGTCCTCGTCACGCGCCGCCAAGAGAGCTGAACTGGATGCCGGCCAGCCGCCAGCCCTCAGGCAGCTCGACCCACGTCTGGCTGACGCGGACGGTCAACGCCATCTCCTGCCCGCGCCAGGTTGAGTGGCTGCGCTGGACGCACCGGACGATAGCCGCGTGACCGTAGAAGAACACCTCGACCTCGCTGCTCTCCAGGTTGGTGTAGGCGAACTCGGCAAACTTGCCGAGCCACTGTGCTTTATCAAGCACATAGCCCTGCTCGCCGATGGACTGAAAGTCGTCGGCCAGCAACGTGTTCAGCACATCAATGTCCGCGCGTAGCTCGGCCTCGTCAAAGGCACGCTGGAGCCGATGGACGTCTGAGATCACGAACAGATCCTGCCCGACCGGTGTGTCCGGGTGGAAGCGGACCCCGCCGAACCCACCAGCCGGCACGCCGGGCAGGTGAGGCATCCGCTGATCGGCCAGGTCCGGATGCGGGGTACGCCGATCCGGATTCCATCCGTCATGAGCGCCTCGCGGCTTGAGCGTACGTTCCAACGACGGTTTGCAGCGATGCGGTTCGTGATGAATTGCCGCTACCCATCGGTGTTTGCGCGGCGGGCTGTCGTCAGGTGTTGTTCGCTCTGTCCAGGGTTAGCGCTATGGGTGCCTGGCCTGCACGAATGTGTCACCGGCTCCAACCGCAAGGTCTCGTAGGTACTGGCGGAGCTAACGGGTCGGTTGAGGTGAGGTAGCCGGGGAAGCAGACATCTCACCAGCCGCCCGCGATCCTCTCTAATCCCAAGGCCGCAGTTCTGAATCCTGCCGGGCGCACCACCGTCATCCCAGGTCAAGGCGGCCGGAAAGGCGGGTTGCGTCGGCCCGGCCCCGGCCTGCTGGCGACCTCCGGCGGGCATCGGCCGGGCCGCCGGCCACGCTTCTGAGCACCAGGAGTTCGAAGAACTGAGGCGGGACGATCGCCATCGTGATTGGTCTCGCCGGATGCCAATTCCTCTACGCCACTGGGCCGACATCAAGGGCGGCGCGCGTCGGCATGTTGGTGGCATACGGCCACCCTTGACCCCGACCGTGCGGGGTAGTCCTTCGGCGGGTCCTCACAATGCAAAGTTTCTTCGTGGCGCTGATGGCGTCTGCGATGCTGTGGGCGTGGAGTACGTGTCCAGAGTGCCGCGACCGCCGCTAGACGGGCTGATCGACGACCTTTACTACCTGGAGGGCGCGCCGCCGTACGCCCGGCTGACGCTGCCGCCGATGCCCGCGGCGTTGCTCATCGTCAACCTCGGGGCGCCGTTCCGCATCCGCGGCGGCACCGACATCGAGACGGCGGAGTACGCCGACGGCTGCGTGGTCACCACGCCCACCCGCGCGTTGGAGTTCGGCTACCCACTCCGGACCCGGTCCGTCGGCGTGCACTTCAAGCCGTGGGGGCTGGCGCCGTTCCTGCCGATGCCTGCGGGGGAGCTGTGTGACCGGCCGGTCACGGTAGAGCAGGTTTGGGGCCGGCCCGCCATTGCTGAGCTGCGAGACCGGCTGGCCACGGCGGACGGACCGCACGAGATGCTGACGCTGCTCGAGGAGGAGCTGATGCGACGGCTGTGCGAGACCGCCGGCCTGGGGCTGGTCCGCCATACGAGCAGCGTCATCGCGGCGACCAGCGGGGCGGTGGCGATTGGCGACCTGAGCGTGGCAGCCGGTGTCAGCAGCACTCATCTGGCACAGCGGTTCAAGGACCTCATCGGTGTCACGCCGAAGCGGCTGGCCCGCACCTACCGCTTCGCCGCCACCGTGTTCGCGATCAACCCCGCCGGGCCGATCGACTGGGGCGACCTCGCCGGTGGCGCAGGCTACTTCGACCAGGCCCACTTCGGCCACGAATTCCGGGCGTTCACCGGGCTCACGCCGACCCGGTACGTCGAAGTCCGGCGGCGGTTCCTGCGCGAACATCCCGGCCACGTGCTGGACAGCTGGCCGCTGCCGGCCGATTGATTTCTTACAAGAGCGACAGCTCACGACAGGCTAATTTGAGGGCACTCCAGAGGAGAGGAGAGCCCCGTGGGCAAGGTGGTCATGTACAGCTCGGTGTCGGTGGACGGCTTCGTCGCGGACGAGAATGACCAGCCCGGACCGCTGTTCGACTGGTTGTCCAGCGGTGACGTCCCGTTGGACGAGAGCGGCGAGTTGAAGGTGTCGCAGACGTCCTACGACTACGCCCGGCCGTACTGGGACCAGATCGGGGTGACAGTCGTCGGCCGCCACGTCTTCGACCTGACGGACGGCTGGGACGGGAAGCCGCCGGGCGGGATCGACCACGTGGTCGTCGTGACGCACCGGCCGGAACCCGAGGGCTGGGACCCCGAAGCGCCGTTCCACTTCGTCGACGGCGTCAAGGCAGCCGTGGCCAAAGCGCAGGAGCTTGCGGGTGACCGCGTGGTCGAGGTCGCCGCTGGCGACGTCGGTGGCCAGGTGCTTGCCGCGGGTCTGGTCGACGAGGTGCGCATGGACGTCGTACCCGTGGTATTCGGGTCCGGCAAGCGCTACTTCGGGTCGGTCCACGCGCAGCACCTGCTGGAGGATCCTGACATGGTGATTCACGGCAACCGGGTGCTTCACCTGCGCTATCGGGTGCGCCGTCGACCGATGTGAGCGAATACGCAAGAAAGTCCATTGCGAACGGTGACACAAGATCGGGCCCAGGCTGGCAATGGCCGGGCAGCCGACGCCGATCCGCCCCGGCACTTCACCTGCGGCAAGCTCAACTCAAGATCACAGGTCGCCGGTTTCCGTCGTATCTTGACCGACCCCGACCCCAAGGAAGAGCGGCTCTTCACCAATGCAGGGTGTAGTCGGGTCTGTACCCGCCTGTCTCGAGTAGGGATCGGGCGATGTGGTTGGTGAGGTTGCGGAGACCGAGGGCGGAGCCGAGCAGGTGCTTCAGGCTTGCTCAGGATGCGGCCGAGCCGACGCTGGCCGGCAACGACGGACGGCTGACCAGGCGCACAGACGCCTGGCCAGCCGTCCCTGATTTTCTGCTAACCCCGAGGCCCTCGTGTTGCTCTGGCAGTCCGCATCCCGTCGGCAAGAGGTCGGAGGGCAGCGGGGGAGTGGTGAGCGATGCCGAGAGGCGCATCGGGCCGCGTGGGAGGCGGAGGTGCGTTCGCTCCAGGTGACCCAACCTGGGCCAAGCTGGTCGACGTCGAGACAGTAGTTGACACCACCCCAAGTCGTCCGGATGTATGCACCCCGACGTTCACCTTCGTCGCCCGCATCGGGCCGGCCCTGACCTTCGTTCGCGCCCGGTCAGGAACGACCGCGCGCGGACCGCCGCGTGATGCAGTCCGGGCCAAGGCCACCTTGCCTCTCGCCCCGGCTCAGGCCCACGTCGGCGGCTCGTAGCAGGCCGAACGAGCGTTCCCCGCAAGTTCTGCCGCTCAGCGGAGTGCCGCTCTTGATGCGGGGAGCGATCTCCCCGCGGCTGATGCCCGGCCCCCTCGGCGGTGCGCCAGGCGGGGTGAAGGGGCGCGGGGTCGTCGAAGATGACCGAGACCTCGATGGGAGGGGGGCCTGCGGGCGGAGACTGGGCGAGCAATCCCCGGCATGCGTCCCAATCCCCGGCGAACCGGTTGCGCCAGGCGATCAGCGGCTCGCGAAGGAACTGGGCGCGGAAAGGCGAGAAGCTGCCGCGGCAGCCCGCCGGAAGGGTCCGATTGAGGTACCGGACCGGGACGCGATTGTGGAGTTTGCTTCTGCTGCTGTGGTCGCACGGGCCCAGGAGCCGGATGTCGAGGAGGGGGGTGCCGTTGGCGTTGACGCGCAACTTCCCGTTGCCGGTGCCGGTGAGGCCGCAATGGCAGCGGACGCAGCGGCAGGCGAGCAGGGGAAGGCGCATGCGCCGAACGGACCAGGACAGCGCGATATGAGGACGCGTAGACATGATCTCTCTTAAGACCTGATGGAAGGCATGGGAAAAAGGCCGACGGCTACGTCGGCGACCGATGCGCGGGATGTTGTCAGGTCTAAAGAGCAGGCGGCGTCACGCGGAGTGAAACCCTCTCGTGAGTGTTGGGAAACGAATATCCAGTTACAAGGTAGGGCCGGACGGGCTGGGGAGGCCACCTGTTTTGTCCTGGTGCCGAGCCGGCTCGCTGCGGGTGTGCCGGCCACCTTGCGGTGGTGGCCTCGATGGAGCCGCCGTTGTGGCCGCAGGAAGGGTTCCAGGCCCTGCCCCGCTGATACGTCGAGCCGTTCGAAAACAGGGCTGGGCACGGTCGCATCGTCCGCTACTACCAGTTCATCGAGGGATGACTGCGACGACCGCGACACTGCCCAGTCCCGGCGCAGCTACCACATCAGCAGCGGCGACGGCATCTATGGGCTGTTGCTGTGCAGCCACGAACCGCCCATCCCAGGTATCGGCGAGGTCGCGGTCCACGCCGTCTCGCTCGGCTTCTGCAGCCTGTTGGTGCTGCGCGGACAGTAGGTGCCGCCGGTGAGGCTCGGAGATCGTCCCGAGCGCCACGGTCGTCAGGCATCCACCCCGGGCGGGCCGGGTTCAGGGGCAGGGGCGAGCTCGCGCAGCACCCGGCTGAGCTGGTCGATGCGGGATTGGGCCTCGGTGCGCAGCCGCTGGGCGAGCGCGTCCCAGTCCTGTCGGGTGGGCGCCTGCCCGGGTGGCAGCGCTGCGAGTGCCTGACCCACCTCGGCCAAGGTGAGGCCGACCGGCTGGCACGCTTCGATCATCGCCAGCCGGCACATCACATCGCCGTGGTAACGGCGCTGGTTACCGGCCGTGCGGTCGCTGCTGATCAGGCCCTGGGCTTCATAGAAGCGGATCGCTGACGTGGCGACGCCGCTGCGCTGCGCCACCTGGCCGACGGTCAGGCCCGGCTCGTGCCAGTCGAAAGACGTGTCGTGCTTCACGCCCCGAGTATGCCCACCCGAGGTTGACTTCAACAAATGTTGAGGTTCTACGGTCGGCTTCATCGAATTCACGAGAGTTCCCTGGAGGAGACCATGATCGTGGTAACCGGCGCGACGGGCAACATCGGGCGGCATGTGGTGCAGCGGCTGCTCGCCGCGGGACACCGCGTACGCGCCGTCACCCGCGATCCCAGCCGCGCGAATCTGCCAGCAGCCGTGGAGGTGGTGGCCGCTGACCTGGCCGATCCGCAGACCCTGCGCCCGCACCTGGACGGTGTCCGGGCCGTCTTTTTGATCTGGCCGTTCGTCGACCCGGCCGCGGCAGCGCAGCTCGCTCCGCGCGTCGCCGACGTGCTGACCAGTGCCGGGTCGCCCCGGGTGGTGTGCGTTTCGGCCGCCTCCGCCGAGACCGACCCGTACTCGTTCTGGGCTGTGGTGGAGCGCGCCATCACCGCGTCCGGGCTGCCCTGGACGATGCTGCGTCCCACCGGCATCGCCACGAACACGCTCGGCTGGGCCGAGTCGATCCGAGCCGAGGGCGTGGTGCGCTGGCCCTACGGCGCGGCGGCCCGTTCGATGGTCCACGAGGACGACATCGCCGCGGTGGCGGTCGAGGCGCTGACCAGCGACCGGCACGACAAGCAGACCTACGTGCTCAGCGGCCCGGAGACGGTCACCCAGGCCGAGCAGGTGCGCATCATCGGCGAGGCAATCGGCCGTGACCTGCACTGGAAGGACGTGCCCGCCCAGGCCATCCGGCCGATGCTGGCCGCGGCGATGGGCAGCCCCGCGTTCGCGGACGCGGCATTGGCGGGCTGGGCTGCCATGGTGGAGGCGCCGGAGCAGGTGACCGGCGACGTGCCGGCGGTACTGGGCCGCCCTGCGCGTACGTTCGCCCAATGGGCCGCCGACCACGCGGCCGACTTCGCGTGAGCCCGCCCAAGCGCAGGTGCTCTCCACGCGCCAAGAGCACACCTGCCCGCTGGGGAGGCCGTGCGATGTGCCCGATGCCCGTACGACGATCCGATTGACTGGCCGAGGCCGACCGGCTCGGCGAAGCCCATGCCGGCCAACACGCCTTCCACGCCGGGCGCGCCGACCTGCTGCGGCGACTCGGGCGCGGCGGCGAGTCGCCGGGGCGTACGGCCGGGGGTTTCGCCGGCAACACCGCGGAGCGGGCGTACCTCACCCGCCGCCGCGACCGCCTTGCCGACTGACCGACACGTTGGAGGCAACCCGTTCCGGCACGTTCGCGGCCCCAGAAGACGATGACGAAACGGCTTGCCGATAGGCGGTGCCCCTGTCATGCTGCGCGGCGATGAGTACCCCCAGCGAACTTCTGGCCTTACATGACGAGCAGGTGCGGGGCAGCATCGCCTCGCGGCTACCGAACAACTGGAAGCCGTCGTGGGACGGCCCTGTCCTGCAGATCGCCACTCCGGGGAGAGGACTCGCCTTCGCTCACGACCTCGACGGGCTCAGCGTGGAGGAACTGGACGCCCTCATCGGGCGCGTGCGTGACCGCGCCGCTGCGCGCGGCCAGGCGGTCGAGTGGAAGACCTACGGCCATGACCGCCGGGATCTCACTGAGCGGCTGCGGCTGGCCGGCTTCGCGCCGGAGGACGAGGAAACGGTGGTCGTCGGTCTGGCAACCACGTTGAACGCGGCCGGCGACGTGCCCGACGGCGTCGCTATCCGCGAAACCAGCGACCTGGCCGACCTGGAACGCATCGCGGCCATGGAGTCCGAGGTGTGGGGTGTGGACTGGTCGTGGCTGGCCGACGACCTACGCGACCGTATCGAATCGGCTCCCGAGAACATCGTCGTTCTCGTCGCGGAGGCTGCGGGCCAGGTCGTGTCGGCCGCTTGGCTGGTCATCATTCCCGGCACGGAGTTCGCGGCACTTTGGGGCGGATCGACCCTTGCCCAGTGGCGCCGCAAGGGCATCTACCGCGCGCTGGTGGCCCGCCGCGCACAGATCGCCGCCGAGCGGGGCATCAAGTACCTCATGGTCGACGCGTCCGAGGACAGCAGGCCCATTCTTCAACGGCTCGGTCTGCACGCGGTCGGTACCACCACTCCGTGGGTATGGAGTCCGACCACCTGACCGACGTTCCTACCCAATTCGGCAGGTCTGGACGGTCAGGGTCTGGTCGAGGGGGTCTGCGGGTGGCGTCAGGGCGGTGACAGCCGTCCGGTCAAGGCGAGGAACCTCCCGACCAGCCCGGGCGGTGCCGTATAGGGACGTGCCGGCTCGTGGTCGGGTCGATGATCGGAGACACTCTCACCGTGCGAAACGACCTCGAGCAGATCGAAGCGGCCTTCGTCGGCACACCACTGGCCGGCCTGCCGATCGGTCACGGCCCGTGGGGCACCGTCCTCGTCGCCGACGTCGAGCCCCGTCGCCTGCAGGAGGCCTGGCAGGCGGCCGAGGCACTGGTGCCGGTCATCGGACGGCGGCCCGTCATGGTCACCGACGACTTCGACGACACGCTGAGGATCCGGCCGGAGCCGCAGCCGGGTCCGTCGGAGTCGGAACTGCGCGCGTTCGCCGAGGCCGCAAGGTCTTCTCAACCCTGGATGGTCTACCGCCATTACAGCGAGGACGAAGAGGTCGACGAGGGCGTGGTCGAGTACTACGCGCGTGGCGTGGCCGGCGTCGACCTCACGGCCCTGGTGTCGGACGTGGCGCTGCCGGCTCCGCATCCGGAGCTGGAGCGGGCGCTGTACGACCGGCTGCTCGCCGACGCCGACCTGCACGCCCGGGTGCTTGACAGCGTGCGGTTCGTGACGCAGACCGACTACTGGTACACGCCGAACAGTGTCCTGCTCATGCTGACGCCCACCAGTGACGTCCGCAGCTTCGGGTACTGGGTGGACTTCTTCGGCGCCCCGACCCGCGAGTACCAGCAGAGGTTGGCCGAGGTGCTGGCGCAGTGGCGTCACCGGTGGGACGCCCGCCTGGTCGCGTCGTGGGGCACGATGCTTCAGTTCCAGGTGGGCCGTCGCCCGACGCCGGGCGACGAGGCGTGGACCGCGGCCGGGCAGCTCAAGGCGCTCGCCTAGAACCTGGACCTGAGCCGGTGGGAGGTCGCCGTCGCCTTGCCCGCCGGCGACGCCTGGTTCGTGCACGACCGGCCCTGACGGTCCAGCTGCCGCTGCTGCTCGACGTCGAGGAAGGCGCCACTGTCAGGTGACGTCACGGCAAGCAACCGTCGCCGACGCACGCGCCGCCGAGACCCGCCGCGAGATTTCCTGGCCGATCCCGCGAAATCCGCGCGGCGCTCAGACGCGCTGGCGCTGCGCGCGCTGCCGGACCAGCTCCTCCACCGCACTCGGCAGCGTTGTCTCGAAGTCGATCCGCTTGGCCCACGTCGAAGTCACCACGATGCGGACCATGCCGTCGTAGAGCGAGCGCACCTCCGCCTCCCACTCGACCCGCTGCTCGGGCGTCATCTGGTACGTGCCGTTCATCGCCAGGTACTCCTGCGGGATGCCGTTACCTGTCAGTGCGCTTTAGCGACTGGTCGGTATGTCCCGCCTTGCGGTGGGACGGTCCCGGTCTTGTCCGCCTGAGCGGGGCCGGGTTGACGTTTCATGGCCACCGGCCCGCCGGGGCGGGTCTTACGGTCGGCTCCACGTCCTGCTACCGGGCCACTCCCGGCGGTGGTCGCCTCGGCCGCGAGGGCGGCGAGGTTACGCGCGGCGTTCAGGTCCCGATCGAGGACCAGGCCGCAGGAGTCGCAGGTGTAGGTTCGGACACGCAGCGGCAGTTTGGCTTTCACCGCGCCGCAGCCCGAGCAGGTTTTGCTGGAGGGATACCAGCGGTCGGCGACGATCCGCCGGCCACCGTTCCATGAGGCCTTATAGCCCACCTGTCGACGGATCTCGGCGAAGCCGGCATCCGCGACCTGCCGGGCCAGCCGCCGGTTGGCCAGCATGCCGGCCACGTAGAGGTCTTCGACCACGATCGTGCCGTACGCGCGGGCCAACCCGGTAGTGAGCTTGTGCAGGCCCTCACGGCGCAGGTTCGCCACCCGCGCATGCGCGCGGGAGACCTGCCGGCGGGCGCGTTCCCACCGATTCGAAGGCCGCCGGCCGGTGCGCCGGTCCGGGCCGACGCGGCGGGACATCCGCCGGGACAGACGCCGCATCCGCTGGGCCGCCTCGTCCAGATGCCGCGGGTTGGGCACCATCTCACCGGTGGACAGCACCGCCAGGTGGCTGATCCCCACATCCACACCGACCACCGCCCGCGGGCGCGTCGGGGTGCGGGTGCGCTCGGCCCGCTCGATTTCGACGCAGAACGCGACCTGCCACCGCCCGCCGTCCCGGCGCACCGTCGCCGACAGAATCCGAGCCGTGCCCACCTCCAGACGGCGGGCGAGCTTACGGGCGGACTCGTGCAGCTTGAGCCGGCCCAGCCGGGGCAGCACCACATGCTTACGGTCCGGCTCCACCCGAATCGCACCCGTGGTGAACCGGACACTCGGCGTGCTACGGCGACGGGACTTAAACCGCGGAAACCCGACTCGCCGCCCCTTCCGCTTGCCCGCACGCGAGTCAGACCAGTTCTTCAACCCACGGGCCAGGTTGTCCAGGCCAGTGTTGTAAGCCTCTTTGGAGCACTCCGGCCACCACGGCGCCACATCCGGCTTCGCCTGGTTCCACGCCTTACGCAACGGTGGCAGCGACCAGCCGACCGCCGGGGTCAGCAGTTCCTCGGGCGTGCCGTAGGAGCGTTCGGCGGCGCGCTGGTCCATGACGGCCTTCACCTTGGCCAGTGCCCAGTTGTACGCCACCCTCGCCGCGCCCGCATGCGCCAGCACCGACCGCTCCTGAGCCGGGGTCAAATCGAGCGCAAAACGATACGCCTGCATACTGCGCACACCCACCCCCCACTCACCCCCTCCGGGATCAGTGTCGGCGACGGGTGCGACACACCCGCAGTCCCTCGCCCAAACACCGCACCAGAACGCGTCTTTGGCTGCTAAAGAACACACTCCCTTGGCGGCAGTTGACACCCCTCCACGACATCCAGTTCTGCGCGGCCGCGCTGGAGCAGGATCTTGGGCGGGTGTACCTCGGTGTCGATGGTGAGGGCGACCGTCGGGTTCGCGCGCAGGGCATGCAGTTTCGGGGCGTTCTTCGACGTGCACAGAATGCTCTGCGCGCCGTTTCAGGTGAACGCGATCGGGATGGCGCGCGTGTGCCGTCCTTGGCGACGTAGGCCAACCGCGCCAGATCGCGGGCCAGCAGTTCCTGGCTGAGCGGCGGGCTCAGGACCCCGCTGATCTCGTTGGGCTGCATCACTGTTCCTCCATTTGTCGCTCCCGGTCGCTACCCGTGGTGGCCGTTGCTGTCTCTGAACGGAGCCGGTGCCGCGTTCTCGACACACCCCGGGTCGGGCGGCGGCGTGGACCCGGTGGGCACGCGCGGGGGCACGCCGGCCACGGGCGGCCTGCTCGGGGCAGCGCATGAGGTCTGCGACCAGCGTGCGGACGGCGTTACGGGTACGACCTCACCGGGGCGCAGTGTCCTCGGCCGCTCCCGCTTCGACGAGTCTGGCGAGGTTCGCCAGGGCGATGCGCGTACCCGTCTCGTTGTCTTCGGCCGGGATCGCGTCGGGAATACCGTCGTGCACGACGACGACTTGCGTGCCGCGCTCCACGTCGGTGAGGGTCGTCGTCATGGTCATCGCACCGGCGAGCGCGGGATCGTCGGTTTCGAACTCGACGACCTCGACCACCTGCCGGCCGGGCACGATCCTGGTGAAGTGGCCGTGGTAGGTGTCGGTGTGTGCCGTCGACTTGCCGGTATTGTCCGGCGCCTCGTAGGTGAGCGAGACGCGCAACGAGCCGCCCTCGCGGGCGTCGAACTCGTGCACGTGGCCGCTCATGCCGGTGGGGACCCGCCACGTGGCGACCGCGGCCGGGTCCAGCAGTGCCTGAAAGACGGCTGAGCGCGGTGCCTTGACGAGTTGGGATACCTGGGTCGAGTACATGGAGTGAATCTAGTGTCCGGCGTGCGGGATCGGGGGCACTCGAGACGTGACACCAGCGCCGAAAGGGCCATGCGCCTACCGGCGTGCCCCGACGAACAACCCTCAGCCACGCCGGCGTTCACAGCCCACCTACGCACCCCACGCAGCGGCGCCCGGTCATCCTTCCTCAAGGCCGACCGGACGGCCCACGACTGCGGTTACTCACAGAACGGGCGGGTCATGGCGGTGAGAAGGGAATTCTCGCTGTCGTCACCGGCGAGCTGCCAGGTGAACGCGCCCCGCAGCCCGTGCCTCGCCGCGAACGCCGATCGCTCCTCAATGGAGTCGGCGTCCTCGTAGCTCACGAACGTTTGCGTACCAGGATGGTAGAGCCACGGTGCGCGGGCGACCGGATGGCGGTGGCGCTGCCATGCCGGGTCGGGCAGCAGGTCACGGCTGATGTCGCGCCAGGTGCCGACATCAACCGTACCGGTCTGGGGCTGGAACAGACCGGCTTGCTCGCCGGGCGAGGTGACGCGGAATCCGCGGCCGTAGAACGGCACGCCGAGCACGAGCTTGTCCCGTGGTACGCCGTGACGCTCGTAGTAGTCGACCGCGCCGGTGATGTTGTTCCACCGCCGCAGGCTGGGATCGAGCGGGTCGTCGGCGACTTCCGCCAGCGGCGCGTTGAACGTCGCGATCGGGGAGAAGCCCGTACCGAAGTCGTAGGTCATGACGTTGACGAAGTCGAGGAGATCGGCGAGCTGCTCGAGTTCGAAGCTGTTCGCCGGGTCGTAAGGGCCGTCCGACTGCAGCCGTCCGGCCGGCAGGGCGGCGGTCAGCAGGCGGTCCTGGCCGAGACGCTCACGCAGATCCTCGACGAGCAGGGTGCAGTTGCGCCGGTCCTCGGGCCGGCGGGTGAGCTCGGCCGGACCGCCCGACACCGGAAACTCCCAATCCAGATCCAGGCCGTCGACGCCGGCGACGAGCTCCACGCATGCGTCGACCAGGTCGGCGCGTGTGCGCGGGGTCAGCGCGGCGTCGGAGAACGCGCCGGCACCCCAGCCGCCGACCGAGATCACGATGCGCAGGTGTGGATACGCCTGCTTGATCGCGGCGAGCTGCGCCGGTGCGGCGGACGGAAGCGTCAGGCGGCCGTCCTCGATTGTGGCGAATGCATAGAACAGGTGGGTCAACCGGTCGGCGGGAAGGTGCTCGATCGGATAGGCGTGCGCGTCTACTCCGGGAAAGTAGGCACCCAGAACCGTCGGCCCCATGATCATCGAAACACCGTAGCAGCGGGTGTCAGAGCCGACCGGGTGAAATCGACGCGATGGGCTTGTCGGCGAGCTGGCCGCGCAGGACCCCGATGCCCGAGCCGACGAGCCGATCGGCCGCGAGGAGTCGGATCGCCGGTTCTGGCCGGACCAGCGGTGGCAGAGCCTGGCCAATACGCTGAGCCCCGTCCGCACTATCTGGGAGAGTCATGACAAGCAGGTTCACCGAGTTGACCGTTGACTGCCACGATCCGGAGAGGCTCGCGGCCTTCTGGTGCGAGGTCCTGAACTTCAAGGTGATCGACCGGAGCGAGGGCAAGGTCGAGATCGGCTCGTGGATGCCAACCGTCGAGGATGTTCGGGCCCGTCAGATGCCGCCCACCCTGCTGTTCGTCCAGGTGCCTGAGGGAAAGACCGTGAAGAACCGGCTTCACCTCGATGTCAGCCCAATCGACGGCAGCACCGAGGAGGAGGTGACCAGATTACTCGGCCTGGGCGCGACTAGGACGGATGTGGGCCAGGGCTCAGACCGGAACTGGGTGGTCATGGCAGACCCCGAGGGCAACGAGTTCGACGTCCTACGCACCCTGGCACCGCAGGCTTAGGCCGCCCGCGGCACCCGCGCCCCGTCACACACCGCAACCGTCACGCCGCCGAGGAAACCTCGGTGCGCCATCTTCCTTCGGGGCTCCGCGTCGATATCGTCCTGCGGCACCGCCCTAAACATTGCCGAGGGGCCTCGGCTGCTCGGGTCAGCCCGCGTTGAGGTTGGTGCGGCGGACGATCCACCAGAGGGCGGCGAGCGCCACCGCGGCCAGGCCCAGGTAGCCGGTCGCGACGATCAGATGGAAGTCGGGGATCCGGCTGCCCGGCTGGTACTGCAGGTGGTGCAGAAGATGGTTGTCGAACTCGCAGGAGAGGATCTTGCCGCCATCGTTGTCGGGCGGGCAGAGGTGTTGCAGCTCGACGCCGCTGAGCTCGCGCCCAGAGGCGTCGAACGCGCCGGACGGCCCCCCGCTACCGTAGTCGATCATGCCGCCCTTGACGACCAGGGCGTTGTCACGCAGCAGGCCACCGTCCGGGCCGCCCACCTGCAGCTGCGCGGACAGCGGCTTCATGAGGGTTGGGTAACGCCACTGGACGAAGTAGGTCAGGCCGATGAAGCCCGCAATCACGCCGAACACGGCGGGGAGCGTGCGTTTGATCGCGGCGCCGAGTGCGACGCCGACCGCGAACCAGCAGATGCTGATCGCGACCGGCAGCATCCCGGTGTTCAGGAACGGCACGTAGTCGAACAGGATTGCCGGAGCGACCTGGGTCTCCAGGTGCGCCAGGTGGTCGCTGACGCCGGCGACGACCGCGGTCACAGCCGCCACGAACAGGCCGAGTATGCCCAGCTTGGTCCACAGCCAGCGCACCGGGGAGACGTCCTGGCTCCAGGCCAGCAGCAGGGTTCGCTGCTCGTGCTCCCTGGTCAGCACCGGGACGCCGATGAACACGCCGATCAGCAGCGGCATGTACTGCACCAGCCGCGACAGGGCACCCAAGGTCAAGACCAGGTTCGAGGACCCGCCGAGCCGCTCGCCTTGCGGAGAGTGCTCCGGGCAGAACGTGTTGTGGCACTGGTGCCACAGGTCCGTAAGTTCCATGGACAGGTAGGTCATCCAGCCCACCAGGACGGCGGCCAGCACGAGCATGCCGATCAGGGCCCAGCGGTGCTGACGCCAGGTCAGCCACAGCAGACCGTGGGGGCCGCCGGCGGACCCGAGATCGTCCTGGTGGTGCGTTGGGGCGGGCGCTTGGGTGACCGCGCTCATGCTGCTGTCTCCAGATCACGGTGTGCCTTGGACGATGCCTTCAGGTAGGTCAGGATCAGCTCGTCCAGGGTGATGGGTTGGGCGGTCCAGCCGGGGGCGACGACGGCGTGCGCCGCCGGTGGCGCCGGCTGCCGGAGGATGAACGTGGACTGGCGGTCAGTGTGCTGGGCCTGCACGACCGCGCCCGGCCCAGGCGGCTGGTCCGCGCGGGGTCCGGTCAGCCGCACGTGACTATCGAGTAACTCCTCGACATCGCCGTTGAGCACGGGCCGGCCCGCGTCGAGCAGCAGCAGATGGTCACCGACGCCACTGAGCTCGGCGATGATGTGGGTCGACAGCATGACGGTCATGTCACCATCGGCGGCCTCCGCCATGAGTTCGCCAGTCACCTCGGTGCGAGCCACCGGGTCCAGGTTCGCCAGGGGCTCGTCCAACAGCAGCACCGCCGGGCGGGAGCCCAGGGCGACCGCCAGCGCGACCTGCGCCCGCTGCCCGCCGGACAGCTTGCCGCAGCGGCGGTCCAGGGGGATGTCGAAGCGCTGCAGCCACGACAGCGCCCGCCGCTCGTCCCACACCCGGTTCATCGACCTTCCGAAGCGGAGCATGTCCGAGACACTGAAGTCCCGGTAGAGCGGCTTGTCCTGGGCCAGGATCGCGACCCGGCTTCCGGCTGAACCACCCCCGTCGGTGGACCTGCCCTTCACCACCGGCCGGCCGTGGACCAGCAGCGAGCCGGAGGTGGCCGCCAACGTGCCGGCGATGATGCTCATCAGCGTCGACTTGCCCGCGCCGTTCGCGCCGACCAGCGCGATGATGCGGCTGGCGGGCAGTTCGAAGCTGCACTCGCGTAGTGCCCAGACGGTGCCGTAGCGCCTGCTTACGTCGCGGGCTTCCACGGCGATGGACTGCTCGCTCATGCGGCGCCTTCCGTCTTCTGGAGCCCAGCGGCCTGCGTCCGGTGGCCGCCAGCCTGGCGCGCCGAGTTCTCGGCGATCACCGAGGCGAGCAGCGCCTGGACGTCCTCGTCCTCCAGACCGGCGTCGCGGGCTTGGCCGAGCCACCGCGCCAGGCTGCTGCGTAGGCGGGCCATGACGTGGGGATCCGCGTGGCCGAGCGTTCCGCTGACGAAGGTGCCCGCCCCCTGCCGCGCCTCAACCAGGCCGGACAGCTCCAGTTCCCGGTAGGCCTTGAGCACGGTGGTCGGGTTGACCGTGCACGAGGTCACGACGCTGCGCACGGTGGGGAGTTGGTCCCCGGGCTGCAGCGTCCCGATGCGTAGCGCTTCGCGCACCTGCCGTACCAGTTGAGCGTAGGCGGGGACGCTGCTGGACCGGTCGACATGGAAGTTGATCACCAAAATCCTCGCTATCCGCTCCGGGCATCGCAGATTGTTCTAATGAAGTAGAACACCAGTCTACCAGCATGGCAAGGACCTGCCCGACGGGCTGGCGGTTTCGAACGGCCCGCCATTGCCTGCCCAGCACGATTGCTGTGTGGGGCGGCAGTCCGCACCTTCAGACGCTTTTCCGGCAAATAGCGACTGGGCGGACCCCGGTCGACTCGGGCCACCGCCGCCGCGCTGACTGCCTGTCGGTCAGATCCTCAAGCCCTGACAATCGTGGCAAGAAGCCGCCCCCTGTTGAATCCGGCTGCCACCCAACAGCTTCAACAGGAGGCTCCGCTTGACAGCTACTGTTGCTCCGCATGACCCACATCGAGCTCGAGATCACCGGGGAGCTGGTCCGGGATCTGGTGCGCGACCAGCACCCCGACCTCGCCGATCGCCCAGTTCAGCTGGGCGCGCGTGGATGGGACAATCAACTGTGGCGGCTCGGTGACGACCTGGCCGTCCGGCTTCCCTGGGCGACTGGGGCCGCGGACGCACTGTTGCGCAAGGAGTACTCCTGGCTGCCGAAGCTTGCCCCGCGCCTTCCGCTGCCGATCCCGATCCCGCAGCGATTCGGCGAGCCTTCTGAACGGTTCCCCCGCCCCTGGCTCATCACCACCTGGGTTCCGGGCACGCCGGCCGACCGGATCCCCGTCTCTCGCGCTGCGGACGCAGCCGAATCCTTGGCCAATTTCCTGACGGCTCTCCACCAACCCGCCCCCAGCGGCGCGCCCACCGGCCGGGACCGCGGTGGGCCACTGGCCGACCTCGCCGACGGATTCGCCGCGGCGCTCACCTCCGCCACCGAGCGGAGGCTGGTCGACGATCCGGATGCCGTCCGCGCTGTCTGGCACGACGCGGTCACCGCGCCCCAATGGACCGGCCCTGCGCTGTGGCTGCACGCCGACCTGCACCCGGCCAACGTGCTCACCGCCGACGGCACCTTCTGCGGCGTGATCGACTTCGGTGACCTCTGCGCGGGCGACCCGGCATATGACCTCGCCGCCGGGTGGCTCCTGCTACCGGACGAGGCACCGACCACTTCTACGCGGCGTACCAACCGACCCCGGACACCACCACCATGCGCCGCGCGCGCGGTTGGGCCATGGCACGCGCGCTTGGCGGCATCCTCATCGGCGATGCCGGCGTCCACGGCCGCCCAGGCGGCAAGCCCACGTGGGGCCCACCCGCCCACGCGGCCCTGCAACGCCTCATCGCCACAATCCGCTGACCCGGCGATTGCCGGTGGCTGATACAGACGGTGCGGCCCACGCCAACCACAATGCGGCTCGCATCATCGCATCACGTGGTGCCGCGAGCCGGGGCGGGTCAATCGCCCGCACGCGGCCCGGCCTCGCAGCCGGCGAGGACAGTGATCTGCAAGCCCACCATTCATGGGCGTAGTTGACGGGGTCACGCAGGCGGTGCGGTGGCGGCCGATCGGCGACCGCCATGCGAGGCGACCAGGGCGTCCGCCACGACCGCGGCGTCCGCCTCGGCCACGTCGGCGGGGTACTCCGGCAGCAGGTCGTCCCAGACCACCATCCAGGATCCGAAGAGCTGCGCCTGGCCCTCCGGCCGGGCGAAGAACCAGACGTGCAGGTGAGCGCCGCCGTCGCCGATGCGGTAGACGTGGGCTCGCGAGACATGCGGCAGAGCCTGCACATGACGGACGATTCGCGTGGTCAGCAGTCCCAGCTCCGCGGCCAGATCGTCGGGAAGGTCCGCCATGTCATAGTGGTCGCGCGGGTACAGCATCAGCACCAGCGGTACGCCGACCCCCGGGACACGGGCCAGCCGCCAGTGATCGTTGAACCAGATTCCGTCGTCGCGCTCCTGACAGTTCCGGCACTCCGCCGGATCCTCGCCGTGCCGAGCGGGTTCGGGCAGCACCGGCGGGCGCAGCGGCGCGACGCGCAAGCCATCCTGTTCGAACGGGCTGATGTTCCACCCCGTCATGCGCGCCAGCGGAAGCCGCCGCTCGCTGTCCGCGACGGCCACCGCATGGTCATAGAACTCGTCCGGACTCAAGGCCATGGTGCGGAGAGTACTACCAAGATCCCATCGAGCTGTTGCCCGCGGTGTCTTGCCTGACGACCCGACCGAGGACGCCGCCATCTGCCCCTCGGGGCCATCGGTGCGCTCGTCTTGAGATGGGGCAGTGGCCGTGGCATCAAGCGACGCAGAACTCGTTACCCTCGGGGTCCTGCATGACGACGTGGCCGAGCACGTCGCCGTACCACTCCTCGCGGATCACCGTCGCGCCGGCGGCGACCAACTCGGGGACTCTCTGCCGGATCAGGCGGGCGCGCTCGATCATGTCCCAGGGGCCAGGACCGGCCACCCGAACATCGATATGCATCCGGTTCTTGCTGGACTTGCCCTCGGGCACCTTCAAGAAACCAATGGCGGGGCCCCGGCCATCCGGGTCGACGATGGACGCCTTATCGGGCCCGTCGAAACCGGATTCCTTGACATAGCCGAGGGCCAGCGCCCAGAAGGCAGCGATCCGCTGCGGGTCGTCGGCATCGCATCCCAAGGTCCAGAAAGTCGCCATGCTGTCAACGTACGGAAGGTGCGACGCGCTGTCATCGGCACGAGCGTGCGGCGTAACCCGTCGGGCGACGGTATGAGGACCCAGCGCCCGGTCGGCGGCAAAATGAGTGAGTACCGCTCAGGTGGGGGAGGAGTCGTCCGGCGCTTCGAGGACCAATACCGTCATGTCCAACAGTCGCTGGTAGTACGCGGCCTCATCGTCGTCCAACTCCGGGATGACGTGGAGGAGTTCCTGTTCGCATGCCGCAAGGATGTGCCCGCGCCCGTCATCGATACTTCCGCCCTGATGCAGCCAGGTACTGACGCAGCCGGCCACATTGGAGTCGAGCAGCACCATGCTGACGCCAGCCACATCAGCGCTTCTCAGCCGGCCAGGAAACGGGGTCTGCGCGTGCGCTTCCCAGAGTTCGGCGACTGCGGCAAGTCGGTCTGTCATGCGAACCAGCGCTCCGATCGTTGACATACCGACTGTAGGCGTACGCGCTTCGGCACGACCGGGTCCTCGTGCAGGGACGTTCGACCACCGACGGTCACCTGGGGCGACGGGGCGCTCCGACATCGACGCACACCTCTGGCGGGTATTGGACTAGATGAATCCCAGCCGTCTGAGGATCTGGTCGGTCCGGCTTGAGGTACTCACGAACGGCGTGGTCGAGGACACCCGCGGGCAGCGGCCAAGCGCCGTCCTGCGGCGCGCCCAGTCGGCCCAATGCGGGAGGGATCGCCTCCATCCAGCCGAACAGGCCGCGTCGTTTCATTCCCTGTCGGTACAGCGCCCGGCCAGCCTCGGTGGGCCAGTGTCGGTCGGCTTCGACACCCACCCCGACTAGGCCCGCGCCGCTGTGAGCCCAGTATCCGATCTGTAGGCGGATGCTGGTGTCAGTTGTCGCCGTCGAGGACGTCGCGCAGTTTGTGGGCGAAGGCCTCGGGCTGGCCGGGGTATCCGGACTCGGCACCGAGGAAACCGCCGTGGTGGCTGGGGAACACGGTCGGCTGCTGGCCGAGCAGGTCGGCGATGGCGACCGAGGTACGTCCGGTGAAGATGCCTGCGGACTCCTCGCCCACCCCGATCACGATACGGGCCGGCGCCGCAAGCAGAGCGTCCACGCTAGGGCGGTAGCTGCTCACCGCCCACGACCGGTCGGACAGCAGCGGATCATCACGCGAGCCGTCGTCCTCGCTCGACAGGCCGAACTGGGCGGGTTCCGGCGGCAGTTGGGCGAAGTAGTCGTCGGTGAACTCGCCGCGCCACGACGTCATGGCGATGAAGGCCGCCATGCCGGCGCTCGACCCCTTGGCCTCGTAGATGGTGCGAACGCCGCTGCGCGCACGCTCGGCGGCCTCGGCGTCAGAGAGCACCGGGATCAGTGGCGGCTCGTGGGCCACCAGGGTGATCACGTCGTGGGGATAGGCCGTCACGAGCGCCAGCGCGGTGACGGCGCCGCCACTGCTGGCGAACATCTCGACCGGCCCAACGCCGAGGGCCTCGATAACGGCGTGGACATCGGTGGCCTGGACCGTCGGGTCATTGTCGGTCCGGCCGTCCTTGCGGCTGCTGCGGCCGAGGCCGCGGGGGTCGTACGTGACCACGGTGCGGTCGGAGAAGTGTGCGGCCAAGGTAGCGAAGCCGCTGGCGGTCATCGGCTGACCGATCATGAACAGTGGTGGGCGTCCGTCGGCGGTGGGCAGCGGACCGCGCACGTCGTAGACGATGCCGGCCTCTGCAGTCTCCAGCATGTAGGTGTTGGTCATGACAGTGCTGACTCCTCCGGCGCTGAGATCTCATCGGCCGAGAACTCGTCGGATCGTGCGCAAAAGGCGGCGGCATCGGGCCGCGCGGAGGCGTTCGTACGCAGGGTCATGAGTGGGCCGGTGTCATGCGCGGGCCGCGATACGGCAGGGTGGCGCTGTAGACCACGTTGGTGGTGGTGCTGCCGAACGCGGCGAGTTCGTCGACGACCTGTTCCAGGTGTGCCATTGACGTCGCGGCCACCTTCAGTACGTAACAGTCGTCTCCGGTGGTGCGCAGGCACTCCAGGAGCTCCGGCCGTCGCTCCAGTAGCCGGTGCAGCGGTTCATGCCGGCTGCCGGGGTACTTCAGCCGGACCACCGCGAGCACGGCGAAGCCCGCCTTGGCCAGGTCGACCTCAGCGCGGTAGCCGGTGATCACACCGGTCGCCTCCAGCCGCCTCACCCGTTCAGTGGTGGCCGATGCGCTCAGCTTGACCCGGCGGCTGAGCTCGGTGATGGGCAGGCGGCCGTCGCCCTGCAACTCGGTCAGGATCGACCAATCGATAGCATCAAGATTCTCGGCCATCGGGCGAATCTAGCGGCGGATTCACGGCGAAGCCCAGAAAAGGCCGGCAAGATGATGTTCAACACCAGACGCGTCGTGACTAGCGTTAGATCTGTGCAAATTGGTGTCAACGTACCGAACTTCGCCCCCGGTACCGACCCCGGTGTGCTGCGGCGATGGGCGCAAACGGTCGAGGGCCTCGGCTTCGACCTGCTGATGGTCTCCGATCACATCGCGGTGACCCCGGACGTGGCCGAGAAGTATCCCGCGCCGTTCTACGAGCCGTTCACCACGCTGTCCTGGCTGGCCGGGGCGACCACCCGGGTTCGGTTGGGCACCACGGTGCTCGTCGTTCCGTACCGGCAACCGCTGCTCACCGCCCGAATGGCGGCGAACCTCAACCGGCTCAGCGGCGGCCGGCTCGTCCTCGGCGTCGGCGTCGGCTGGGCCCGGCAGGAGTTCGAGGCGCTCGGCGTGCCGTTCGGGCGGCGCGGCGCGCTGACCGACGAATACCTCCACGCCATGCGTGAGGCCTGGCGGAACACCGATGACTACAACACGGCCGCGATCCCCATCTGGGTCGGCGGCAACAGCGACGCCGGCATCCGTCGCGCGGTGCTGCTCGGTGACGCCTGGCACCCGCTGCGGGTCACGCCCGCATGGCTGGCGGACGCAGCCGGGTGGCTGAAGGCCACCGCCGACGAGCTGGGCCGCCCAGTACCCGCCTTGACACCACGCATCAAACTCCGCGAGACCCGAGAAGCGGTCACCGCTGCAGACCGGCTCGCCGGCGTCGGCACCATCGAGCAGATCATCGCCGACCTCGACCAGATCCGCCTACTCGGCGCGGAGGCGGTGGTGCTCGACCCGTTCAACGGCGACCCGACCGAGATCCGCCACCCCGAACGCGCCTGGCAAACCCTCGCGGTCGTGGCCGCTCACCACAAATCCCAGGAGGACCGATGACCCCCGACGACGAGAAGTTTCTCCGCCGCGCCGTGGAACTCGCCAGCCAGGCAGGGGCGTCCGGCGAACGCCCCTTCGGCTCGTTGCTGGTCGGTCCGGACGGCACCATCCTGATCGAGGACCACAACTCCGTGGTCTCCGACTCGGATATCACCGCCCACCCGGAGCTCAAGCTGGCCGCTGGGCCGCCCGGGAGCTCGCCCCCGACGTGGCGGCAGGCACCACCATGTTCACCAGCTGCCAACCCTGCCCGATGTGCGCCACCGCGATCGCCCGGTCCGGCCTCGGCCGAGTCGTGTACGCCTTGTCCGCCGAACAGTTCGAGCAGGTCAAGCCGGCCACCGCGCCGCTGCCCCCGTGCGGTACGAGGGACCGGCGCTGTTCGACGAGGCACGCCAGCCGATTGACAACTATTACTAGAGCCGGCTACAGCCGGTCGACGGCGAGACGCACTCCGAGCCCGACGAACACGATGCCGGTCGCCCGCTCGAACAACAGCTTGGCGCGCGGACGCATCAGCACCGTACGCACCCGGTCCACGAGCAGGACCAGCACCGCACACCACAGGACACCCTCGACCAGGTGCACGCTCACCAGGGCGACCGAGGCCGGCAGCGGCGCATAGCCGGATGGGATGAACTGCGGCAACAACGACAGGTACACGATGCCGACCTTCGGGTTGAGCAGGTTCGTCACGACGCCCTGGCGGAACGCCATCCCGGCGGTGACCGGCGGCTACTCAGCCGGATCGAGTGCGGCGATGGCTGCGCGGCTGCGCAGTCGCCTGGATGCCGAGCCATAGCAGGTAAGCGGCGCCAGCGTAGCGCACCGCATCGTACGCGAGTTGAGACGCGGCGAGCAGGGCGGTGAGCCCGACCGCGCTCGCGACGCCCCAAACAAGGCAGCCGAACGAGATGCCGGCGTTGGCGGCAAACGCCACCCGCCGACCGGAGACGGCCGCGGTGCGGACCATGAGGAGCGTGTCGACACCCGGGGTGACGGTGAGAACGGCCGCGACAGCGGCGAACGCGAGCATGGAGGCAAGCACGGAGCCCCATCTAACCACGCCCCGGTTGCCCCGGGTCGCGCCCTCGGAGGCGTGCGACCCATCAGGCTCACCAGCTGTTGTTCAATCCGGCGGCCGTCCACCCGCACAGAGTGCATCGGCGAGGCAGCCGATACGGAACTCGAACGCGCGATCAACATCTCCGCCGAGCTTGAAGGCGCCCGCCAGCTCCATGCCTGGAGCGAAGATCAGCTGGTAACCCGCTGGGCGGGCGTGCGCGAAAGCGCCCGGCCGGCAGGATCTCAAGTGAGATCCGACCGGGCGTGGGCGACGCCCTATCGGATCACAAGGTCAGCGTCATCGCTACTGGCCATAGCCATTATGGCTACGTACCCTAGCGATCATGACGACGATCACAACACGGGACCGGGCGCCGCGATGAAGCTCGGTCCGCACCTGCACCGCATCGGAAATGACATCGTGGCTGCCTACCTCGTTGACACCGATGAAGGCGTGACCGTGATCGACGCGGGCCTGGCCGGCCACTGGCACGACCTGAACGCCGAGCTCGCAAGCATGAACCGATCGGTGAACGACATCCGAGGCGTCGTCCTCACACACGGCGACACCGACCACCTCGGCTTCGCGGAGCGGCTCAGACGCGATCACGGTGTGGCGGTCTATGTTCATGAGGCCGACGCCGCCCGCGCGCGCGGTGAGGTCAAACCACAGATCTCCTGGGGCCGCATGAAGCTCGGCGCGACGCTCGGCTTCTTCTGGTATGCGCTCCGCAAGGGAGGGTTCCGCACCACCTATCTCACCGAGGTGGTCGGCGTGCACGACGGCCAGGTACTCGACCTGCCCGGCGCACCGCGCATCATCGGCCTTCCGGGCCATTCCCCGGGCAGCATCGCCATCCACGTGCCCGTCGCCGACGCGATCTTCGTCGGCGACGGGTTGACCACCCGGCATGTGCTGACCGGACAGCGTGGTCCTCAGCCGGCGCCCTTCACCGACGATCTGCAGCAGGCAGTGGCGTCGCTCAGCCACCTCGAAGGTATTCAGGCAACGTGGCTGCTTCCCGGCCACGGCACGCCGTGGTCCGGTGGAGTCGCGGAGGCGGTGCGGGCAATCAGGACCGCGGCAGCCTAGACAGGCAACGGAAGCCCCCTGGGCGGCGGAGAACTGCCCTGCACAACCGGGCTCGCGATCGAACACGCACCGCGGCCGGCCGAGCCGCACTGAGCGCATCCGGAAAGGCCGCTCACCGACATGCAACTCGCATCGAGAATGCAAAGCTCCGCGGCGGGTTGATCAATGTCCGGTACGGTCGAGGAGAGCCAGCAACGTCACTCATATCCCATGGCCGGGATGACCTTGCCGAGTGCTTCTTCGATCAACTCTCGGGTTTCGACGTCGAACTGGTTGTTGCGCTTCGTTAGCTTGTGCGACTGAAACGATGAAGGAGTGGCGAAGTCGTCAACGCCGAGCTGTTCGAACAGGGCCCGGCGCTGCCCGGGCCAGTCGGCTGCGAGGTCTTCTGCTTTCACCTCGATGTATCGCCTGCCCGTCAGGCCGACCGTGTTCTTCCAGGCGAGCCAACGGTGGTAGACGGGCTTGAGGTAGGCGAGCGCGCCGTCGACGGTGGGCGGTGCCCATGGCTGGGCCAGGTGGGATGCGAGCACTGAGACCGGGTGGCGCTTGATGTGCACGATCGTCGCTTCGGGGACGAGTTCCCAGAGGAAGTCCATGCACAGCAGGTTGAACGGTGTCTTCTCACACCAGGTCGGCTTGCCCGCGTCGGCGGCTGCTCCGCCGAACAGGGTGTCGATCAGGCTCCGTAAGATTCCGAGCAGTTCGCCCCGGTCGCTGAAATACCTGGGGACTACCCTCCGGCGGCTCGGCGGCGCGAACGGCCCGGCAGGCCGGTCGGCGTGCCCGAAGCCTTCCGCGGGCGCGGGTTCGTCGTATGTGTCGGCGACCAACTGCGGCCAGAGCTGTTGCACCGCGTCCCGGTAGCGATGCTGGCCGACGAGCTCGGGGACGGTTTTGCCGCGATCGTCGCGCCGGCCGGGCACTCGTACGGTGAGGAAGTCGCTCAGCCGGTGCAGGGCATCCTCACCGACGGTGGGGTCGTATCGATCGGTGAGGGCGTCGGTCAGGTCCCGCAGGCCACCGGGGTCGATGAGGAACCTGGTCTCCATGGGAATCCGATGGATCAGCGGATGCTCGCCGATGATGTCGGCGATCCGTGATGTTCCCGAACGACCTGTACCCGCGACGAAGATCGGTGAGGGGGAGGGCATGGCGAGCAGTCAAGCTTTCAGCCGAGCGTCTGTGCAAACCATTTATGCCCTTCACCCGCTACCGCGGGCCGAACCTGCACCCGCCGCGCCGAGTGCCTGCCGGACCGCCCCCTCCAACGTGCGAGCGAAGAATTGCCGAAGCCTCCCCGCGCGCGGCATCCTTCATCTCCGCCGACCCGGGCCCAGCGGCGAGCACGGCGGCCGATGCCTGACCAGTTCGACTCCAACGCCAGCAGTGTGCCCTGATGGGAGAGGCAATCTCTGGTTTGTTGCTGGTCGCTGCGAAGGGAAGTGTTCCCCCAACCGTCCACCGCACCGAGTCCGCCCCGGTAGCCGCCACGGCGGCCGCCGAGGCGGTCGGAGGTGCCTTGATTTCCACGCGGTCGGTTGGGTGGCTCGCCCGCCGCCCTGTTCGATCAGGGCAGGAGCAGCCCGATGCGCAGCGCGTACTGCGTCAGCAGCACGGCGGCGAAGGTGAGCAGGCCGGCGCGCAGCAGCACGGTCCGGGTCACGCCCGCGCGGCCCGTCACACACGCCCGCACCAGCAGCACGGCGCAGACGAGTGCCGCGACAAGCAGCAGTCGCAGCAGCAACCATGGCAGTGGCTGGCCAAGCAACGTCATGCCGGCCGCTCCCTGGGCGGCGACGATCGCGACGAGGTATCCGGCGCTGCCCAGCGCGGTGAGCAGGCCGGTGGCGACGAGCCACCGAGCCGGCCTCGCCCCCGCTGCTGCGCCACGACGCCCGCGGATCCGCCGGATCACCGCGGCGATCGGCCAGCTCAACAGGGCGGCAAGCAGCAGGGCGAAGACGGCGAACCCGGGCCAGCCCACCGGGGTCACCGGCGCGCTGTCGTGGCGCTGCCGAGGCAGCGCGTCGCTGCTCGATGCGGGGACGGCGCCTCCGGTCACGGCGGAGATCCACGAGGTCATCGCCTCGGCATAGCCAGGCGTGAGCTGCCCATCGGGGTAGCCGCCGATGGTCGGGCCGCCTGGGGTGTGGTAGCCGTCCTCGGTGACGCGCCCGGCGTGGCTAGCGCCCGGCAGGATCCGCAAGGTCACGCTGGGACTGGCGGTGAGCTGCCGACTGAAGATCTGCGCGCTCTCCCGCGGCGGGACCAGGGCGTCCCGCTCGCCCCAGAAGGCGAGGACCGGCTGGCGGATCCGGTTCAGCACCGGGACCGGGTCGTAGCCGGCGGCGGGGAAGAGACCGAGTCCCGCGACCACCTCGACGCTGTGGTTGGCCAACCCGTCGGCGGTGGTCGCCGTGACGCCGCGGTGGCTCATCAGGCCGCCCAGGAACCAGGCCTGGGTACGTGCCGGGCTCCAGCCGGAGCCGCCGAGCGTGATCAGAAAGCGGACGTCGGTTGATCGTGACGCGGCCAGCGGCGCGACCCAGCCGCCCTCGCTGAAACCCCAGAGGCCGACCTTGTCCGCATCAACGTAGGGCTGGGTGCGGAGCGCGCGTACCCCCGCGAGCGCGTCACCGGCAAGCGCGGAAAAGTCACGGTGGAACTTCGAGTAGTCGGCGCGCTTGTCATAGATGAGCGCGACGATGCCGGCGCTCGCCAGCGCCTCCGCCTCCTGCGTGAGACCCGCGCGGTAGCCGACACCCGATCCGTGTACCAGGACCACGCCGGGGTGGCGTACCGACGTGTCCAGGTCGGCGCGGCGCACGACCGAACCGTGCAGCGTCGTGCCGCCGTTGGCGAAGGTGACCTCGGTGGCGACGAACCCTGCCGACGGCGCGTACCGGGGCGGACCCTCCTGGTCCCCGGTTGCCGGCGCCGGAGTCGCAACGCCGCTCCGCCCGCTGGCGAGGTGCGTGACCCCCTTGCGGGCGAAGGACGGTGACATACCGACAGCCAGCACGGCGACCACCGCGGCGGCCGCGACGAAGAGTCGCTTCAGCGATTTCTGCATACCGAAAATGGTCGAGACAAGGGGCTTCATGGTCCTCGCCGACGCGGGCGATTTCCGCCTCCCTCGCGCGGCGGAGCCGCCCGTCAGGCGCCGGGGGTGATGAGCCCCGACTCGTACGCGCAGATCACCGCCTGCACCCGATCGCGCAACCCGAGCTTGCTGAGCACGTTGCTCACGTGCGTCTTGACCGTGTGTTCGCTGACGAACAGGGCGGCGGCTATCTCCGGATTGGACAGCCCTCGCCCCAGCAGGCCCAGCGTTTCGTGTTCGCGGTCGGTGAGCTGATCAAGCCCAGGGACCGGGCGGGCCCGAGGCCGCGGCCGCAGAGCATCATCGATGAGTTTGCGGGTCACGGCCGGCGCCAACATCGACTGGCCACGGACGACGACCCGTACCGCGTGTACGAGGTCCTCCCCGCGTACGTCCTTGAGCAGGAAACCGCTCGCCCCGACCTGAAGCGCCGAGAACACGTACTCATCCGAGTCAAAGGTGGTCAGCATGATGACGCGCGTGTCGTAGCGCGCGCAGATCCGCCGCGCCGCCTCGATGCCATCGAGGTTCGGCATCTGGATGTCCAGCAGCGCCACGTCGGGATGCTCGGCCGCGACGGCGTCGATCGCCGCCTGCCCATCCGCGACTTGAGCGACGACCTCGATGTCCGACTGCGTACCGAGAATCATGGCGAAACCGGTCCGGACCAACTCCTGGTCGTCCGCCACCACCACGCGGATCACGCGAGCACCGCCTCGACGACGAAGCCCCGCCCGTCCCGCCGCGGGCCGAAACGCACCGCGCCGCCGACCTCGGCCACCCTCGCCCTCATCCCGGCCAGGCCCGCACCCTCACCGCCGGTAGGCACGTCGCTGCCCGTTCCGTCGTCGGTCACTGTCAGGCGGACCTCGTCACGGTCCCAACGTACCGCCACCTCAACCGTCGTCGCCTCGGCGTGCTTGAGACTGTTGGTCAACGCCTCCTGCACCACCCGATACCCGACGGTCTGCACCCGGTGAGGCAGCTCCCGCGGCTCACCGTGCACCGTCATGCCTACCCGCACCCCGCTGGGCGCCGCACGGCGTACCAGATCCGGCAGATCAGCCAGCAACGGCCCGGCGGCGCGAAGCTTCCCGATCGTGGTACGCAGCTGCGCCATGGCATCCCGCCCGGTCGCCGAGATGGCCTGGAACACCGGCTTCGCCGCCGAGCCCGCCTCAGAGGTCATCGCGCCCGCCTCGGCCTGGACGACCATGACACTGAACGCGTGCCCGAGGATGTCGTGCAGATCGCGGGCGATGCGCACGCGTTCCCGCTCAAGCGCGAGCTCGGTGGACTTCCTGCTGCTCTCGGCAGTAAATACGCGCCGCGTACGGACGGTGGCCCCCAGCGCGTACGCGGCGCCCCACGTCAACGTCTCCCGCACACCCGTCGAGATCGATCCGACGGCGACCACTACGCCGACCGGGATGATCGCCAAGGCGGCGATGCGGGCGGGGCGGCGGGCAAGCTCACCGACGGTGTAGATGGCGATGAGCCCGCCATACCAGACAGACTGCGAGGGCCCCTCCCTGCCGACGACCGCGTACGCCTCAATGCCGAGCACGATGACCAGGAAACAGGCGAACGGTGCGTGGCGGCGCCATAGGAGCGGCAGGGTGGTGAACAGCGTCGGGACGTACTGCGCAAGCGTCCAGGGCTGCCCGGGGTGGCGCATGGAGAACAGGAACGGCACGGACTGCAGCAGAAGCGCGAACGCGGCCAGCCCAAGATCCTTCACCGCGAGTGTCCGCACGGAGATCAACTTACCCATCGGCGCAGCCTCAGGCGTCGCGAGGGCGGCCAGAGCGTGAGCCATCCGGGGTAAGGCCCTCGTCACCGTGGGTGCTGTCCGGCACCATCGCCTCCGGTCGTCCGAGCCACCTGCCCAACGCGCTCCGCTGTGGGCCTTCACGAGAACGGACGATGGATGCGGGGCCTGACGCGTCGTGCGGCCGTTCCGGGCTCTGGCCTTAACGGCCGTGTCAGGCTCAGCAGCGGTCAGGCCGATTCGGCGGCCGCCTGACGGGCAGGGGAGCGGATCGGGCTCGGCAGGTCGCCTCGGGTGACGGGCGGCGGCTACGACACGCTCGGCGCGGCGGCACCGCATCCGCAGGACCGACCCGGTCACGCCTGCTCAGCGGCCAGGTGCTCGATCGGCGCGTCACCGAAGCGGGTCGCGCTGATCAGCTCGGCGGCCCAGTGCAGCCAGAACGGCTGTGACGCGAACGCCGTCACGTGCGGGTCGCAGTCCAGCCTCGTTCCAGCCACGACCGTACCCAATGTGGCGGCCCATATTGGACGTTGCCCCCGATACGACGGGAACGACCTCGCTGGCGCCACCTCCTCGAACCGCACGCTCAAGCACTCTGCGAACGGCTTGCGTCGTACGCCCCCGTCAACAGCGGCGAACTCGATCTCAACACTGGCACCGCCACGCCCGGCAACCGTAACGCCACCGCTCACCAACCGCCCCTGCCCATCGCATCTCGACGAAGCCGGCAAATGATCTGGTGAAGCATGCCGAGGGGTGGCGAGGCCGGTGGTCGCCAGCTCGAGCACTGGTCCTCGACGACCGGAGGGTCGAAATCGACGTCGCGGGAGTTCGGGCTTCAGGAGCCGCGCCGGAGGGCGGAGAGGCCCCACAGTTCGGCGATGCGCCCGTCGCATACCCGGAACATCTCCAGCATCGTCGGTGGCGGCTGCCCGGGAATGCCGCGCACGCTCGTGCGAACTGCGGCCTTGCCCTCCTCGACAACCATGTCCTCGACGACGACCTGGACGTCCGGGACCGCCTCGTGGAACCGTTGCCACGCCTGTGCGACGCTCTCCGGCCCAGTGGTCCCGAGCGGGTGGCTGTAGAAGTCTGCCGTGAAGATCTCCGCCACAGCGCCGTAGTCGCGGGTGTTGAACGCTTCATACATGCGTAGGGCCGCAGCGCGCACGTCGTCTGTCATCGGCTCTCCAGGTCGGTCACGTTCGCGCGGATGCGCCGGAGGACCCGCAGCACGACCTCCTGTTCGCGTGCGGTGACCGCGTCGAGCAGCCGCTCCTGATACGACTGGTGGGATCGCACCAGGTCGTCCGCCATCCGCTTGCCGGCGGGAGTCAATGCGGCCAGGGTGTAGCGGTTGTCGGCCGGGTCGAGGCGGCGGCCAACCAGCCCTTCGACCTCGAATTCCTTGACCAGCCGGGTGACGCTTGCGCCGTCGATGCCCAGCGCCTGGCGCAGGGCGCTGTGGCTGGTCTCGCCGTCACGCCGGAGCCGGACGAGTAACTGCACTCGCTGCGGGCCCATGCCCACGTGTCGGGCGAACGCCTGCCGCAACTCGGCGCAGGTGCCGCCGAGCTCGCGGAAAAACGCGTCCTCGGGTGTCTCGTTATCCACCGTCTCTTTATAGCCTCAACTCTTGATCCAATCAAACGTCGTCGACAGGGCAGTCGGGCTGACCAGTTCTGTCAGGCCGGGGGCGGGTTCGACCCCGCTGTCAGCGGCGCACTAGTAGGCGTTCTGGACATCACGGGCGGCGGATCACGCTCTTCCAAACTGACGCTCTGCGCCGCTCCGACAAGCGAGCGGTTCGCATCGAGCGCCGCCTTTCAGCGTTGATCGTGTAGGCCGTCGTTTCCGAGGGCGTCGAGGTCGACCGGCGTGCCGTCCTCGAAGAGCATGCCGGTGGGTCCGTCGGCGGGCAGCATGGCTGCCCAGGCCACCCAGCGTGCGCTTTCTACCGTCGGCCGTCCGTCGTTGTCGGCACCGAGTTCCGGGTGGCTGGCGAACCGCCCAGGGTCAACGGAGTTGACCAGGATTCCGGCATCGCGTAGCTCGACGGCCAGCGAGGTGGTCAGGGCGTCGGCGGTGAACTTGGCCATTGAGTATCCGGGCGCGCCGACGGGGCGGGGCAGCGCGGCGCCGGCACGGACCTGCATCGCGGCCCCGGAGGACACCGTGACGATCCGGGCCGCCGGTGCCGCCTGCAGGAGAGGCAGGCAGGCCTGCGTGAGCGCCCACGGGCCGAAGACGCAGACCTCGAAGGCGGCACGTACCGCGTCGGTGTCGGCGTCCAGGAGGCGGAACGTGTCCCAGTCAGGCATCAGAGCGGCGTTGTGGACCAGCGCGTCGAGCCGGCCGAACTCGGTAGCAAGCCGCGCCGCGGCCTCGGTGATCGTCGCGGGATCGGTCAGGTCGATGCGTACCGCGGTGGCTCCCAAGCCGGCGGCGGACAACTCCTCGGCCCGCAGCCGGGTCTGGTCGAGGTCGCGGCCGGCCAGAACGGCATGGAATCCGCGCGTCGCGAGCTCGCGGGCGACGGCGACTCCGAGCCCGTAAGGGCGACTGGCCCCGATGACGAGGGCGACCCTGCCGGCGGGGTGGTCGTCGGCGCTGGAGGTGGTGGGCATGGGAGACATTCTCCTGATCCCACCCGGCGCCACCTCTTACAACCCCGAAATGCTCCGAGCCAGCCTGCCCGATGGGCCTCTAACACCGCGATCAACGTTCCAGGGACGCCGGGAGCTGAGCGAGGACGAGTGGGCGCGGGCGCATCGCAATCCGGCGGGGATGGTCATTGACACGGCGGCCATGGAGCAGGCCACCAGGGCGAATAGGGGGAGCCAGGATGCGGGCAAGCCGCCCCAGTGACCATCGAGGACCCGGCCCGGGCGGCGGTACGGGCCGAGCGTCGCCGGCTGCTACGGCGCCATCGTGCCCGGCCGGCGGCGGCCGGGTTGGGGCGCTCCGGCGGAGCCAGTCTGTGTCTGGTTTCATCCCGTGTCGCGCTGACACAGCACGCGGTCGGGCGTGAGGATGTGGGCATGAGTTCCTCGCAGCCCGTCGTCGACCCCGCGCCCGAGCCGGACACGACCGCGGGCGAGCCGAACACTTCTGGCGCTGAGTCCAAGCCCCCAGCGTCGGACTCCTCCGGGTCTTCCCCGGATCACCGCTACCTGCTCGACAACGCCCGGGTGGAGGCGGGCGAGCGGTTCACCTGGTTGGCCGAGCTGTTCGACGGTGTCACGCGTGGGCACTTCGACCGACTCGGCGTGAGGGCGGGCTGGCGCTGCTGGGAAGTCGGTGCCGGCGGCCCCAGCATTCCCGAGGCACTCGCCACGGCCGTCGGACCAACCGGTTACGTGCTGGCCACGGACATCAATCCGGCCTGGTTGGACCCGCACGGCGGGTACGAGGTGCTCCGGCACGACATCGTCGGGGACCCGCCGCCGCAGCCGGGCACGTTCGACCTGGTACACGCGCGGCTCGTGCTCGTTCACGTGCCCGACCGTGCCCGGGCGTTGGCGACGATGGTGGCGGCGCTGCGGCCCGGCGGTTGGCTATTGGTGGAAGATGCCGACACCGAGCTGCAGCCGCTGGCCTGCCTCGATGAGGTTGGCCCGGCGCAGCGGCGCGCCAACCGGCTGCGGCGCGCCGTCCGGGAGTTGATGACCCGCCGAGGCGCGGATCTGCGCTACGGCCGTACGCTGCCGCGGGCGTTGCGTGCGGCGGGCCTGGTCGATGTCGCGGCGGCCGGCTGCTTCCCGATCGGTGGGGTAGCCTGCGACCGGCTGGAGACCTCGACGGTGCGCATGGTCCGCGCCGAGTTGCTCGCGGCAGGGCTGGCCAACGACGCCGAGATCGACGCGCACCTGGCCGCCGTCGATGCCAGCGAGCTCGACCTCACCCTCGCGCCGCTGATCTCGGCATGGGGACGCCGCCCAGGCTGAGCAGACGAGCCCATGCCCGGACCGTAGCAAGCACCCTCTCGCGTTCTGAGCCCTGCATTTACGTGCCCGTGGCCAAGGCCCGGAGCGGTCCGGAAAAGGCACGAGCGGTCACACGTTGCCTGCTTGACCTGGAGCACCAACGCGTAGTCGGCAATGATCTTCGCCGTTCCAACGGATGGCCGACACCCGACGATGCACAGTCTTTCGTGTTGGACGACGGTGAATCAGTCCAGGCCGCCGTGGGATTACGGGTGGCCTGCTAGCCTCGATCGTTCACGGCTGATGTCGGGCGTTCCGGCCCCGCGTCTGCGATCGTTCATTGTCGATGCGACCGGGTCCGGGGCATGGTGGTG